>JBMZDY010000174.1:0-4867 GCA_049614585.1 Oceanihabitans sp. | reverse complement strand
CTTTTATAATACTTCCGTTTTTTAAATGAACAACGTCTCTAGTATTTTGAGCAAGTGATATTGTAATAAATAATAAAAAAAATGCAGTAATTATATTTTTCATAGCCTTAGTTTTAAACGATATTTCTTATGCTAAATATAGCATTAATTATTTTATAATGAGAGTTTTTTACTACGGGTTAAATTAATTTGCAACTCATTTGTAACTATCCCATCGTACGTTTGCACCATAATTATTAAACAACACATTTAAAACAATATATTATGGCTACTAAAAAAGCAAATGCAACATTAATTAATTCTGCAACAAAAAACGTTTTAGGATTCGCAACAAAAGCAAATGACTTCGCTTTAAGTACTACAGAAAAAGTTTTTACAAAATCTATAGACTTAACAGAAAAGGGAATTGGTCTTTCTGCAAAAATGGTAAAAAAAGGATTAAAAGTATCTGCTAAAAACCAAGAAGTAGTTTTTAATACGCTAGAAACTGTAAAAGGAAAAGCAGTAAAATTTTTAGCAAAATCAAAATAAATATTTAAAAATTAATACTGGCATACAAAAGTGCAACTCATTTGTAACTCACTGATTGTATGTTTGTACCAGAATTAAAAACAATAAAATAATAACAACAATATATTATGGCAACTAAAACAAAAAAAGCAACAAAAAAAGCGACAAAATCTGCTTCTGTTATCAACAAAATAAATACAGAATTAGTAAACGCTTCAATCGCTACAATTAATACAGTTGTAGATAATGGTGAAAAATGGCAAAAATTAGCTTCTAAGTTAATTAAGAAGTCTGAAAAAGTAAGAGAGCAACAAATAAACATGATATTTGATACTGCCGAAGCTGTAAAAGGACAATTTCTTACTGGAACAGACAAAATGAAAGACCTAGTAGGTTACGATGCAGAGGTTGTAGAAAAAGCAAAAGATCTTGCAATTAACAATCCAGTAAGCAGAAAAGTAGTTGGTATTGTAGAAGATATTACAGAAAAAGTAACCGAAAACCCAATGGTTCAAAAAGCAGAAAAAGCTACTGAAGACATTAAAAACATGGGTATTGCTAAATTTAATGAAATTAAAGAAGATGTGTTAGAGCAAGCTTCAAAAATTATCGATAAAGGCGAAGCAATTATAGAAGATGCTAAAGCACCTAAAGCAACTAAAAAAGTTGTAGCAGCTAAAAAAACAGTAGCAAAAAAAGCAACTGCAACCAAAGCAAAGGCAACTAAAAAAGTAGCTAAAAAAGCAACTGCAACTAAAACAACTGCAAAAAAAGTTGTAAAAAAAGCAGCTCCAAAAGCAAAAACAACTGTAGCTAAAAAAGCAACAGCTGTAAAAACTACTGCAACCAAAACAGCGAATAAAACAGTAGCTAAAGTAGCAGAGGTAAAAAAAGAAGTAGCAACTAAAGTAGCTGCTGTTAAAACCGAAGTAAAAAAGTAATTTGATTTATAACACATAAAAATAATAGATTATGAGTACAAAAAAATCAATACTAGATGCACCAAAAAAAATGATTTTTAATGCACTAGATAAAACAAAACAAGTTGCATCGAATGCTAATAAATATGCATTAAATACAACCGAAGATGTAGTAACCGAAACAATAGTTGTTGCAGAGCAATGGCAAACGGTTGCTAACAAAGCAATTAAAGACAGCTTGAAAATAGCTGCTACAAATCAAGATCTTGTTTTTACCGCTTTAAAAGGTGTGAAAAAACATGTAAAGCTGAGCAAAAAAAGAATGACTAAGCTTATCGCCTAGTTTTAAAGTTTTTGTTTATTATTAAGTTGGTTAGTTAAAAAGGCTGTCTCTAGAGACAGCCTTTTTTTTGTTTTATTGTTATTCTATATCGTCAAAACGTTTTGTACTTTTAAGGCAAATATTTGGTAAATGGCAAACAAAAAGAAAATTTCTGCATCAAAAATACTAACCTGGTATATGGAATATGTTGTAGCACAACAAAGTAAACCAGAATCTATTGCAGCATTTTCTGAAATGCATAATTTTTCAGACGAAGAGTTTTATTCGCATTTCACTTCCTTTAAAGATATAGAAAAGGATATCTATTTATTGCTTTTCGAAAACTCGGTAGCGATATTAAAACAAACGCCAGAATTTACAAGCTTTAGCAAAAAAGATAAACTTTTAAGTTTGTATTATACCTTATTCGAAAACCTTTCTCTAAATCAAGAATTTATAAAATTTAATTTAAAAGGCTTCGAAAACCAATTAAAAGCACTTTCTATATTTTCAAGATTCAAACGCAGTTTTTTATTATTTATAGATGAATTAGATTTAGAGACATTTAACTTAAATGTAGATGTAATAGAAAATATGCAACATAAAACAATAAAAGAATCTTCCTGGATTCAATTATTATTCACCATTAAATTCTGGCTAGACGACACCTCTGAAGCCTATGAAAAAACAGATATATTTATCGAGAAATCCTTAAATACAAGTTTCGAATTGTTAAATACCAAATCTTTAAATAATATAATCGATCTAGCGAAGTTTTTATATAAAGAGAAAGTAAAATAAGAGAGCAAAAGGTTAAAAAGAAGGAATTAACAAATACGCGCTTTAGTAAGATTAAAAAATGAAAACACTTAAAAACATACCAATTTCAAAAATACACCGAGCTTCCAAATTGGTGCAAACTGGTGCAAAAGTAGGTGTGAATTATTTAAAATATTACGGCGATAAAATGGTAAATCCAGAAGCCGAAGCCAAAGAACGCCTTAACGAATCGAATGCAACAGATATTTACGATAGTTTAAAAAACTTAAAAGGATCTGCATTAAAGTTGGCCCAAATGCTTAGCATGGAAAAAAATATGCTACCACAAGCATTTGTAGAAAAATTTTCTTTGGCACAATTTTCTGTACCACCATTATCGGCACCATTAGTGTTAAAAACATTTAAAAAATCGTTTGGTAAATTTCCCAACCAAATTTTCGATGCTTTTCAAGCAAAAGCAGTAAATGCAGCAAGTATAGGGCAAGTACATCGTGCAGAAAAAAACGGAAAACAGCTGGCAGTAAAAATTCAATATCCAGGAGTAGCAGATAGTATTTTAAGCGATTTAGCAATTGTAAAACCAATTGCAATGAAAATGTTTAATATAAAAGGAGAACATTCCGATGTATATTTTAAAGAAGTAGAAGGGAAATTATTAGAAGAAACCAATTACCTGTTAGAAATAAAACAAAGCCAAGAAATAGTTAAAGCTTGTGCACATATACCAAACTTACAATTTCCAAAATACTACGAAAAATATTCCTCAAAGCAAATAATTACTATGGATTGGATGGAAGGTGTTCACCTCTCCGAATTCACGAAAACAAATACAAATCCAGTAATTGCAAACCAATTAGGGCAAGCCCTTTGGGATTTTTATCAATACCAAATGCATGTCTTGAAAAAGGTGCATGCAGACCCGCATCCTGGAAATTTTTTAGTTTCTAAAAATGCCAAACTAACCGTTTTAGATTTTGGTTGTATAAAAACAATTCCACAAGATTTTTATAAGCCTTATTTCGAATTATTTGATAAAAATTTATTAGACAGCCCTAAATTATTTCATGATAAATTATTTGAATTAGAAATATTAAGAGCCGAAGATACCCCTGCAGAAATTACATTTTTTACAAACATGTTTCACGATGTGTTAAGTTTTTTTACGCAACCATTTCGCGAAGAATATTTCGACTTTTCTAATTCCGAATTTTTTGAAAAAATTGCAGCAATAGGAGAGCGTTATTTTAAAAGCACAAGAACCCAAAGCATGAATGCCAATAGAGGCTCTAGGCATTTTATATATTTAAACAGAACCTTTTTTGGTTTGTTTAACTTAATGTTCGATTTGCAAGCAAAAAATATTAAAATAGAAAATTACAAGTCTTTTAAATAGCTGTCAGTTTTTATTTGCAGTACTAAAAAAACAAAACTAATTTTAGGATTGCCATTACAAATAAAAAGCTAAATAATAGTACGTTGTATAAAAGTAACCCAACAAAAAGTTAAATATACTATGCGTGCATAGTATATTTTGAAAAAGTCGTATCTTGCAACAAATCAAAAAAAAATATAAATTTTGAGGTTTGTTATCAGAAAAACAGTAAATTTTCAAAATATATACAGCAGGTTAAAAAAATAAATTAAAACTGTTAAACACAGCTTAAAATAATGGCAAAAAAAATAGATTTGAAGGATATTGTACAAGATGCATTCGATTCTTCTATCCAGCAAATTTCGGGTTACGATGCAGCTTTTTTATATGCAGAGTCCCCAACCAGCCCAATGCATGTTGCAACTTTAAATATTGTAGAAGGCTCTTTAAAATATGAAGACTTTAAAGAAATAGTTGCTTCAAAATTGCATTTAGTACCAAAATTTAGACAACGTTTACTAAATGTACCAATGAATTTGGATTACCCATATTGGGTAGACGATCCTAATTTTGATATAGACTTACATTTAAATAGAATTAAATTACCAGATCCTTCCAATTGGAGAACCTTAAGAAACCTTACTTCTAAACTGTTTTCTGCTCCTTTAGATTTGCGTAGACCGCTTTGGTCTGTTCATTTTATAGAAGGTATAGACGAAATTGCGCAAGTACCAAAAGGATCGGTGGCTATAGTTACTAAAGTTCATCATGTAATGATAGATGGTAGCTCGGGCGTTGGTATTATGGGTGTTTTATACGATAGTGATGAAAACGGGAAAAAAGTAAAACGAAAAAAACCAAAAGAGTTTAATCCAGAACCACTACCAGACGAGTTAAGTTTGTTATTAAAAAGTGGTTATGGCTTTTTAAAAAATCCGTTTAAAATACCAAAGACTGTTGCCG
>JBMZDY010000173.1:0-4905 GCA_049614585.1 Oceanihabitans sp. | reverse complement strand
AAAATATAATTTAGTAATTACTAATTTAATATATGGATAAAAATAAGTATGCCATTTTAATGGCTGGTGGAGTAGGATCTAGGTTTTGGCCAGTTAGTACAAAACAATTTCCAAAGCAGTTTCACGATATGCTAGGAACTGGCGAAACGTTAATACAAAAAACGTTTCAACGACTAGAAAAAAGTATTCCACGCGAAAATATATTTATTTTAACCAATGCAGACTACAACAATATTGTTTTAGAACAACTCCCACAACTAACCCAAAAACAAGTACTATTAGAGCCTGCCATGCGTAATACTGCACCTTGTATTTTGTATGCAGCTCTAAAAATTAAAAAAGAAAATCCCAATGCGATAATGCTTGTTGCACCAAGCGACCATTGGATAGAAAACGAAACAGCTTTTATACAAAATATAGAACAGGCATTTTCTTTTTGTAATACTAATAATGCACTAATTACTTTAGGAATAAAGCCAACTTTCCCTAATACAGGTTACGGTTATATCGAGTACAATAAAGAAGAAAATCAGGCCATTAAAAGTGTAAAGCAATTTCGTGAAAAGCCAGATTACCAAACGGCAAAGCAGTTTATTAATCAAGGTAATTTTTTGTGGAATGCAGGTATTTTTATGTGGAGTGTAGATGCTGTTCTAGATGCTTTTAAAAGTAATCAAGCAGAATTATATAATCTATTTGCAGCAGGAAACGAAGTCTATAACACCAAGCAAGAAGCTGTATTTATTGCAGAAAATTATGAAAAGTCCGAAAATATTTCGGTGGATTATGCAATAATGGAAAAATCGGATAACGTATATGTATTACCAGCAACCTTCGATTGGAGCGACCTAGGAACTTGGGGAAGCCTTTACAACAAACTAGAAAAAGACCAGAATAATAATGCTATTGTAAATGCAAAAACCATTACACAAAATGCTACTGGAAACTTAATTCGTACTCAAAATAAAAAAGTAGTTGTTGTAGATGGTTTACAAGATTATATAGTTGTAGAAAAAGACGAAGTTTTACTTATCTTTCCAAAGTCTAAAGAACAAGAAATAAAAAACACACTTCAAAAAGTGAAAGATACTTTTGGAGAACAATATGGTTAATTATGAGTGAAGAAAATAAGTTTAATTTTTCAGAAGAAGAAAATGCTGAAAAAGATAAAGCTGTAGCACAATCTAAAAAAGCTGTAAAAGAAGACGCGAAAGGATTAGTGCAAAGTATAAAACAGTTTTTTAA
Organism: Oceanihabitans sp.; assembly: GCA_049614585.1. Classification (GTDB taxonomy): domain Bacteria; phylum Bacteroidota; class Bacteroidia; order Flavobacteriales; family Flavobacteriaceae; genus Oceanihabitans. Next base: position 3,660 of record JBMZDY010000173.1, on the reverse strand, counting down.
AGAATTATTAGATTTTAGAGAAGACACAGATAGAGATGCAACCATAGAAGCAATAAAAGGCGATATACCTTTTAAAGGAGCTACAGCATGGATTTTAATAGCATCTATTTTTGTGGCATCTATTGGTTTAAACGCAAACTCAACAGCAGTTGTTATTGGAGCCATGTTAATTTCGCCATTAATGGGACCTATTTTAGGAATTGGTTTATCGGTAGCTATTAACGATATCGATACCTTAAGAAAGTCTTTAGTGAATTTTGGGGTAATGATTTTGTTAAGTGTACTTACAGCATTTTTATTTTTTAAATTTTTCCCATTACAAGAGCAATCTTCCGAGCTATTAGCTAGAACAAAACCAGATATTCGCGATGTATTAATTGCATTTTTTGGTGGTTTAGCCTTAATTATTGCAAGAACTAAACGAGGTACAATAGCTTCGGTAATATTTGGTGTAGCAATTGCAACAGCCTTAATGCCACCTTTATGTACTGTAGGTTATGGCCTTGCATATGCCTTAAACGACAACCTTAAAGAAGGATTACAGTTTGCTTCTGGTGCTATGTACCTTTTTACAATTAATACTATATTTATTGCATTGGCGACATTTTTAGTGTTAAAAGTATTGCGATTCCCGATGCTTAAATATGCCAATTCTGCAAAACGCAAACGCATTTCTAGATTAGCATCTTTTGTAGCTGTATTAGTGATGATTCCCGCGGTACTTACTTTTTTAAATGTATTACGAGAAAGTAACTTTACCAATGATGCAAAAAGGTTTATTTCGCACGAATTAGAAGCATTGCCAAATGCAAGTTATATTAAAAAAAATGCGGTTCCTATTTATAACCCTCAAGAAACTTCTACTATTGAATTAACAACCTTTGGAGCCGACGAAATTCCTGAAGCTACTATTGCAGTTTTGCAACAACGATTTAAAAATTACAATGCTTTAAAAGATGCAAAACTACAAGTAAATCAAGTTAAAAACAGAATTATTAATAACTTAGAATATATGGAAGAGTTGCGTACTAGAGATTCTCTAGATTTAATGTCGCAACAACAAAAAATCACCTATTTAGAAGATCGTGTTCGAAAACTTTCTAAATTAGAAAGAGAGTATATTCCGTTTGCAGATTTAGCCAAAGAGGTGAAAATAAATTACGAAACTTTAGATCAGTTTTCGTATGCAAGTGTTATCCATTCTAATTTTGAAAAAACAGATACTTTGTCTGTATTTACAGTAAAATGGATCGATTCTTTAACCACACCAGAAAGCAGAACTAAAGACCAGCAAAAACTGGAAAATTGGCTAAAATTAAAATTGAAATTAGATACTTTGGTAGTAAAACAAAAAATAGATTAACACATAGTTAAATTGGTTTCATATTTTTGTTAACCCTTAAATGGAGGAGGCGGACAAATTTTATAAAGATATTTTTTGGGTATTTTTTTGATTTGATTACTCTCATAAAATTCGAAAGTTTTACCCCACCAATCTTTTAAACTTTTGTTTTCAGTAAACAAGTATGTATTATTCAATTTTACATCGTTCTCCAGTATTTTAAACGATATAATAGCTACAAAATAATAGGCTTCTTTTTTAATATCGAATGCGAATAGATTATACGAATAGTAAGATTCGTCTGTACTTGGCATAATAATTTGACCGTAAATAATGTTTTCAGAATCTAAATTGTGTTTATATTCTTCTAATCTAGAAAACAACCAGGTATCTTTTGGTGGATTTGCTTTTCGCAACGATTCAATTTGTCCGTTTTTAAGAGCTGAAGTATATGATTTTCCAATATCATTAATTTTTATAAACATTTCTAAGCTAACTTCTTGCGAAATGATAGTTTGACATATAAAAAGAAATAATAGAAATGAAACCCGTTTTAGGTTTCGTTTTTTGAGGTTTTGTTTAATCAATTATTGGTGATTTTATTATTGTGGCTTTTAATTTCTTCTTAGTTAAGCGGAAATTTTATTCATTTTCTTCTAAGTACATTTTACGTACTTTTTTAAATAAATTAGAAGAGTATACAAAGTCGGTAACTACTTTGTTATCGGTTTTAAAAATGGTTTCTTTGCTGCCTTCCCATGCCTTTAGACCATCTTTTAAAAACACAATTTTTTCGCCAATCTCCATAACCGAGTTCATATCGTGCGAATTTATTATTGTAGTAATATTATATTCGTCGGTAATTTCTTGAATTAAGTTATCGATTACAATTGCAGTTTTTGGGTCTAATCCAGAGTTAGGTTCGTCACAAAATAAATACTTCGGGTTATTTACAATTGCTCTAGCAATTGCAACTCTTTTTTGCATTCCTCCAGAAGCTTCACTAGGCATTTTATTATGTGCATCTGGAAGGTTAACACGTTTTAAAACAAAGTTTACTCGATCTTGCATTTCGCTTTTACTTTGCTTGGTAAACATGCGTAAAGGGAACATTACATTTTCGGCTATAGTCATCGAATCAAACAAAGCAGAGCCTTGAAATACCATTCCCATTTCACTTCGTAAATCTCGTTTTTGGTCGCTGTTTAATTCTGCATAAATTTTACCGTCGTAAGTTATAGAGCCTTCATCTTTTTCGAAAAGCCCTAATAAACATTTTAAAAATACCGTTTTCCCAGAACCAGATTGGCCAATTACTAAGCTGGTTTTTCCTTTTTCGAAAGTAGTAGTAATGCCTTTTAAAATATGTGCATTGCCAAAAGATTTATGTATGTTTTTAACCGCTATCATTAGCTTAATAACATTTGCGTTAATAAATAATTTAATAGAATTATTACTACACTAGTCCAAACAAAAGAAGTTGTACTAGCTTTTCCTACTTCTAGCGCTCCACCTTTCATAAAAAACCCATGAAAGGAAGGAATTGTTGCTAAAACAAAAGCAAAAACAAAAGTTTTAATAAAAGCATAGGTAATATGAAACGGAATAAAATCGGTTTGCACACCAATAATATAATCGTCTAAAGAGCTATAACCACCATAAACACAAGCAGCCATACCACCAATAATACCTAAAAACATAGCAATAGATATTACAAAAGGGTAGAGCATAAGTGCTATAAACTTTGGAAATACTAAATAGTTAATTGCATTTATTCCCATTACTTCTAGAGCATCTATTTGCTCGGTAACGCGCATGGTACCTATACTTGAGGTAATAAACGAGCCTACTTTTCCAGCCATAATAATAGAAATAAAAGTAGGAGCAAACTCCAATACAATCGACTGTCTTGTTGCAAAACCTACCAAGTATTTAGGAATTAATGGGTTACTTATATTAAGTGCAGTTTGTATAGTAACAACACCACCCACAAAAAACGAGATAAAAGCCACAATACCTAAAGAACCCATGATGAGGTCGTCTATATCTTTAAAGATTAATGTTTTCATTACCGACCATTTGGTAGGTTTACGAAACATGTCTTTTATCATTATAAAATAAGCGCCTATATTATGTAGGTAGTTCATATATTTAATTGTATTGCTAAAGTAAAAAAAACTAACAGTTATTTCATGTTAAATTAAATTAAGATATTTTAAAAACTGTATTTTTGATTTTTAAATACATAATAAACTTATGAAGCCTTTATTTTATATCCTTATTTTTTCAATTTTTTTTTAGCTGCAAAGCCCAAACAA
>JBMZDY010000172.1:0-4912 GCA_049614585.1 Oceanihabitans sp. | reverse complement strand
TTTAAAGAACCTTGTGCTATAATAATGGGAAGCGAAGGTCGTGGAATAAACCCATCGGTATTAAAATTAGTAGATGCTAAAGCTAAATTGCCTCTTATGGGTGAAATAGAATCTTTAAATGTATCTGTTGCTTGTGGTGCTTTTTTATATGAAGCTATAAGACAACGACTTTAGATTGTAGATTTACGATTGTGGATTGTGGATTGTGGATTGTGGATTGTGGATTGAATAATAACAGCCTTTTCCAAAATTATTTCTTGTTCTCTTTAAAAATATAATTAAAAGGTATACTTCCCTCCTTTTCTTGTTTTGCTGCTAAATTAGTGTTTGTTTCCATTTTAGTTTCAGCGTCAGTATGAATACTATTTTCAATTTCAGATTCTGGTTCCTTTTCATTTTCATTTTCATTTTCAAATGAAGGGACAAAATTACCATTAGCATCAAAATGTTTTAAAAAAGCATCTTCATTTTCATTAAAACCTGGTTGTTCCCACAAATATTTTTTGGGTTTTGCAATTTGTTTTCTAAATATTAAAGCAAATATTAACCCTGTAATTAAACCAGATAAATGCCCTTCCCAAGAAATACCCTTTTCAATTGGTATGGTATACCAAATCATACTTCCGTAAAGAAAAATTACCAATAAAGACAATGCTATTAATCGGTAGTGTTTTGCAAAAATTCCCTTAAAGAAAGTAAAACTTACTAAAACATAAATTAAACCACTAGCGCCAATATGGTAAGATGGTCTACCAATACACCAAGTTAAAAAACCAGACAACAAAATACCATATAGCAATACTTTCCAAGCAATTGGCTTATAAAAATAAAAGAGTGCAGCAGAAAGAACAAACAATGGAATACTGTTAGAATACAAATGCTTAATGCCTGAATGTATAAAAGGACTAAATAAAACACCTTGCAAGCCACTTATTGTTTTAGGATAAATACCATGTGTGTTAAAATTAATATTATATCGAATTTCAAACCAAAAAACAAACCACAATAACAAAACAAAAAGTATTGGGTAAACAATTACACTATTTGAAAATTTAAAAGAATCTTGCATATATATTAAAGATAGCAAATAACTATCCATTATAGCTTTTTGTGAAATATTGTCAGCAATAAGAAATATTAAAATTATTTTTAAATAAATTACAAGCTTAAAAGGATTATAGTAATTTTACAATATGAATGCACCTTTAGCCGAAAGATTAAGACCAAAAAAATTAGAAGACTATATAAGTCAGTCACATTTAGTAGGTACAAATGGTGCTTTAACGCAGCAAATAAAACAAGGATTAATACCTTCTTTAATTTTATGGGGACCACCAGGAATTGGTAAAACCACACTTGCAAATATAATAGCAAACGAATCTGACAGGCCATTCTATACTTTAAGTGCAATTAACTCTGGAGTAAAAGAAGTACGAGAAGTAATTGAAAAAGCAAAAAAAAGTGGTGGTTTATTTACTACCAAAAACCCCATTTTATTTATAGACGAAATACATCGATTTAGTAAATCGCAACAAGACTCCTTATTACAAGCTGTAGAAAAAGGTTGGGTTACTTTAATTGGTGCAACAACCGAAAACCCAAGTTTCGAAGTAATATCAGCACTTTTATCGCGATGTCAAGTTTATACCTTAAATGCTTTTAATAAAAAGGATTTAGAAGCGCTTTTAAAGCGTGCAATAGAACAAGATGAGTATATCTCTAAAAAAAGTATTAAGCTTCAAGAAACAGATGCTTTAATAAAGCTTTCTGGTGGTGATGCACGAAAATTGCTTAATATTTTTGAACTAATAGTAAATACCGAAGAAAAACAGACCATTACTATTACCAATAAAGTGGTTCTAGACAAAGTGCAAAACAATACCGTTCGATACGATAAAACTGGTGAACAGCATTACGATATTATTTCGGCTTTTATAAAATCTATACGTGGTAGCGACCCAAATGCAGCAGTATATTGGTTAGCAAGAATGATTGAAGGTGGCGAAGATGTAAAATTTATTGCTAGACGATTGCTAATTGCTGCTAGTGAAGATATTGGTAATGCAAACCCTACTGCATTGGTAATTGCAAACAATACTTTTCAAGCAGTTTCTACTATAGGTTATCCAGAATCTAGAATTATTTTAAGTCAATGTGCTACTTATTTAGCCTGCTCACCAAAAAGTAATGCAGCATACCAAGCAATAGGTAAGGCACAACAACTGGTAAAAGAAACTGGCGATTTAAGTGTGCCTCTTGAAATACGAAATGCACCTACTAAATTAATGAAAGATTTGGGTTATGGTGAGAATTATAAATATGCACATAATTATAAAAATAATTTTGCCGATCAAGAATTCTTACCAGACGAAATTAAAAACACCCAATTATATACTCCAGGAAATAACTCTAGAGAGAATGCACATCGCGAATTTTTAAAAAACCGTTGGAAAGAAAAGTATAATTACTAGTAGCATACTTGATATTATTAAAATTTAATATCAATAATTTTAGTTAATAACTCTTTATCGTTTGTTTCTGAATAAATCCAGTTACCTCCTTTTTTATAAATTATAGCATCTTTTCCTTTTACAATAAATACATTTTTAACTCCAGAAACATAAATTGTCATTACTATATTTAAGTTGTTGTCAAGTACTTGAAAACCATTAAAAACTTCTTTTGTAGTATAACCTTTTTTAAGTTTGTCTTTATTGACACTAGAACTAGAGTTTGTTATTACTGGCTTTTTAACAACTTTTTCTTCTTTATCTACTTTTTCTTCTTTAACTACTTTTACTGCTTTAGCCTCTTTTTCTTTTTTAGCTATTTTGGCTTCTTTTTCAGCTTTTAGTTCTTTTATTTCTTTTTTAAGCTGCTTTAATTCTGCTGCTGTTTCCTGCACTTCATTATCTCCTAAAGCAAGTATATTATTGTTTTCTTTATAAGCATATTCTAACTTTGAAAAGGAATTAAAAGCAGCACGTAATGCATTATTATAAGCAACTTTGTATTGCTTTTCGAAAGATTCACCAATTGCTGAAACATAAATAATTTCATTTTTACAATTAGTTAATTGTACTTTTAATTTGGTTTTAAACATGCCTTTTTCTTTTAAAACATCTGCTTTTAATATTAGGCATGCATTTGCTAATGCGTCGTTTGGTAAAGTCTCGCTTTCTAAAAAAGCTGTAAATCCGTTTTTTTCAAATAAGTATTTGGTAAGCTCGTTAAGTCTATATTTATTTTTTTCTTTTAAAAAATCGAACTTTTCTGGTACTTGTACATATTTATAATCGTTAATACTAGATTGCGAAAATACTGGCTTTATAAAGCAAATTAACAATAGAAATAGAATTGTGTTTTTAATCATTTTGTAGTTTTATTATGGTAAATATACATTAAAAATAGGCCTTTAACGAATTTAAAGTAGTTACCAATTTTATATCTGGATGTATCTCTAACTTGTGGTAATTAAAACAAATGGCGTCCATACCAAAATCTAAAGCTCCTAAAACATCGGCCTCGTAATTATCCCCAATCATTATACTTTTTTCTGGTATGGCATTGGCTTGTGTTAAAGCATAATTAAATATTTTTGGATTTGGTTTTTTAACGCCTACCATTTCGCTGGTTGTAATGGTTTTAAAATAATTAATAATATTAGCATTTTTAAGTTTTCCTAGTTGTGCTTCTTCAAAACCATTAGTAATTATATGCAAATTATAATTTAAATCTAAATAGTTTAATAAAGTAACTGTGCCTTCAAATAAGTGATTAAACTGAATAAGGTGCGTAATATAATCTATAGATAGTTTATTTATTAATCCATCGTTTGGGGAATACTTTATTGCTTCAAAAGTATCGGAAAGCCTTTTATAACGTAAAGATTCTTTGTCTATTTTTTCTTCACGATATAGTTTCCAATAGTTTAAATTTATGGGTTCATAATGCTTAAGAAATTCTGGTACATTAATATTTACATGGTTTATTTCAAATATTTTTTGAAATGCCAGTGCCGAGTTTTTATCAAAATCCCAAAGTGTATGATCTAAATCAAAAAAAATATCTGTAATATGTTTAAGCTTCATTTGGTGATTCTATTATTATGTTAAATAATTCTTTAAAACCATTCCAACGTTCTAAATCGCTAAAAGTATAATTATGAAATACAGGTATAAATAGCCCATTTACTCTTTTAATTTCATTAATTGTTTTATGTAATACTTCTTTTTTATCCAGCAAAGAATGCGTTTTAAGTAATGCATAGTCTAATAAATTATATGCATATATTTTTAATGGTGTTTGTGTTTCGTAATCTAAATCGTAAAAGAAAAATGGCGTACAGGTTCCTGCGCGAAAACCAATGTGATTAACATAACCCATTGTATAGTCTTCTTTAACTTCTAACTCTACAAGGTTTCTATACGATTCTGGTAAGTTAAGTTTAGAGAAAGAGTTTCTAGATGCTATTAAATCTGAATTTATAACTTCTTCTATTTTACGTTTTTCCTTTTTTAATACTTGCTGATTGGACAATGCAAAAAAGGAAGCCTTTAGGCCAACATAACTATAATCTGCTACTTGTTTTATTAAAGAAACAAATTTAACTTTATTTAAGTTTATGTTTTTATCGTAAGTAGAATAGTCGCCAACTAAAAAGAAAAAGACAAATTTAAACGAAGATTGCTTTTGCTTGTTTAATATGTACTTAAAAGTATCGTAAGGGTCTTTTTTTAGCGCCAATAAAACCATATATCGCTGGTAAATTCTTTTTAATTTAAATCGAAATAAATCGTTGAAAGTGCCGCCAAACGTACGCATTACTCCTTTTAACTTAAAGGTATATGCTTCTGGCACATCTATAACTGGTTTTATTTGGTATTGCTGTTTAGGGAATTGAAATTCTGGA
>JBMZDY010000171.1:0-4928 GCA_049614585.1 Oceanihabitans sp. | reverse complement strand
ACATCTCAAGGAATTCCTGTTATTGGAAGCACACATCCTGTATGTTTAAGTAAAGATAAAAAAGATACTAGGTTACGCGTTTCCATCATGCTAGAATGGGAAAATAGCGTATATGTTGTAGATTGTGGCCCAGATTTTAGACAGCAAATGCTTCGTGTTGGTGCTACAAAATTAAATGGTATTTTATTTACACATGAACATGCAGATCACACAGCAGGTATAGATGACATTAGACCCTTTTTTTTTAAGCAAGGCAATATTCCTATTTATGCGCACCAAAGAGTGTTAAAAGAGTTACACAAGCGATTTGCATATGTTTTTGAAACCGAAAACAAATATCCTGGAGCTCCTGCAGTTAACGAAAATGTTATTCATAATTTTCCTTTTTATTTAAATAATTTACAGGTAGTACCAATTAACGGTTTCCATAATAAGTTGCAGGTTTTTGGATTCCGATTTAATAATTTTGCCTATTTAACCGATATGAAAACGGTTGCAGATGAAGAAATTGAAAAACTTAATAATTTAGATGTCTTAGTTGTTAATGCATTACGTGAAAAAGAACATGCATCGCATTTTAATTTAACGGAAGCTTTAGCATTTATTGAAAAAGTAAAACCAAAAAAAGCATATTTAACACATATAAGCCATTTATTAGGTTTTCATGAAGAAGTACAACAAAATCTTCCAGAAAACGTTTTTTTAGCTTACGATGGATTAACTTTAAACCTTTAATACAAAAGCCTTATTTATGAAAAGTAGATTATTTATGTACCTGTTTATTTTTGCCGCTTTATTAGTTGTATTTCAATATGTGAATTCTAAAAATATACATGAAGCAAATACCAATAAAATTGAAAACTATAAAAAGAAAATAGTAAAGTATAAAGATTCTATAAGAGATATTGGTGATCGTGCTTTTGGACTATCTGAATTTACTTTAGGATATTCTGATGATGCATTAAATATTATTGAAAACAAAGGTTACGAGCGCGACCAATTAATAGCTTTAATTGAAGAAACTTTATACGACATGAATGTGTTGCCTGGAGAACACCCATTAATACCATATCCTGCTTTAAATACAGATGGTAAAATGATTGTAAATTCTATACGAGTGTTAAACCACCAATGGGTTATTACTACAATTAACGATGGCGAATATACTGGCGAAATGCTTTTAAAATATGAAATGGAAGAATCTGGTAAAATTTCTTTTGAAGTTATCGATTCGCTAATGTATTTAGAAAACTAAATCTTATCTAACAACCACTCTTTAAAAGCATAAAAATTTTGTGGTGCAACACCATGTCCTACAGGAAACTCGCTGTATGTGTGTTTTATTTTTAATGCAGTTAAAAATTGTGGTGCTTTTCTTGCCCATTCTACAGGTATAACTTGATCTACACTGCCATGCGAGCAATAAAAATTTAATTTTGAATAGTCTTTAGATTCTATATCTTCGGGTAAAATTGCTGGATTTATATAACCACTTAAAGCAATAATATTTTTTATTTTTTCTGGATAGGTTAGTGCAACAGCATAACATAATATAGTACCTTGACTAAAACCTAAAAGAGAAACATTGTTTTTGTTTACCGGATAGTTTTCTATAGCTTCATCTATAAATTTTGCAATTACATCTCTAGAAGTTGCTGCTTCTTTATCGTCACTCCATTTTGCTCCAGAAGCATCAAAATTTATAGTATACCAAGCGTTGCCATAAGGTTGCATGGCTTGAGGTGCCCTTACCGAAATAATAAATAATTCCTCAGGTAATTCGCTAGCAAACGAAAATAAATCATTTTCATCGCTTCCATAACCGTGAAATAATATTAATAAAGGAGCGTTTTTTTGTAACGAAGATTCTCTTACAATATGATAAAGTGATAGGTTTTGTGCAGTCATTTATTTACCTAAATTTGAAAATATTTTTTGAAAAAAGGCACCAACTAAAGGCACTTCTTGTACTTTTCCAGAAATAGCAGCTGCTATTCCATAAATAAATAAAGCACCAAAACATACCCAAAAACTTATGGTAATTAACCAACTATCGAAAGATGCTGTTATAAACCCAAATACCATATAGCATAAGCATAGTCCTAATCCTTGACGTATATGAAAAGCGGCAAATGCATTCTTTTTTTCGTTATTTAAAAAAAATGCAATTAAAGAGCCTAATATGGTTATATAGCCAATAATAGCTAGGTTTTTACCTTCTTGTATTTCTTGTTCTGTCATTATTTAATAATTAATGTGTTATTAGCAAAAATACCATAAACTAATCCTTCTTGTGCTGTATTTAAAAACATACTGTTTTTAGATTTAGAGTGAATATTGTTTATTTGAAATGTACTTTTTCCTTTTGGATTAAATAAGCTTAAGTTTGCTTTGCTACCTTCGGTTATACTAGTAGTTTCTATTCCAAATCTAGATTTTCCGCTGGTTAGTATTTTTATGGTCTTTTTTGCAGAAAAAAGAGTGTTTAATGCTCCATAAAAACTTTCTAATCCAATGGTTCCATAGCTGGCATAATCAAATTCAATATTCTTTAATTCTATATTTAAAGGGTTATGGTCGCTAGTTACCATGTCTATAGTTCCATCTTTTACACCTTCTATTAATGCCGCTACATCTTTTGCTGTACGTAAAGGTGGTTTTACCTTATAATTGGTGTCGAAACTTTCTAGTACAGAATCGGTATAAATTAAGTTATGTATAGCTACACTACAGCTTACATCTAGTTTCTTTTTTTTCGCTTCACGAATTAAATTAACCGATTCGGCAGTAGATATTGTTGGTATGTGTAATTTGCCTTTGGTGTAATCTAAAATAAATAAATCTCTAGATACTTGTAATGCTTCAGCTAGATTGGGGTTTCCTTTTAAGCCTAGACTTGTGCTAGAAATGTTTTCATTTACAACACCATTTCTGCTAATACTATTGTCCTGCGGAAAGGAGCAAACCAATGCGTTAAAATTTGATGCATATTGCAATGCAATTTTTAACATATTAGCATTGGTAATGGGTTTCTTGTAATCGTAAAAAGCAGTTGCTCCTGCGTTTTTCATATCAAACATTTCTGCAAGATGTTCGCCTTTACTTTCTGTAGTTAATGCACCAATTGGTAATAAATTTACGGCATGGTGTTTTGCTTTGCTTTTTACAAATGTAATGTCTGAGCTGTTATCTAAAATAGGATTTGTATTGGCTAGCATTGCTACACTTGTAAATCCAGAAAGTGCTGCTGTTTGTAAGCCATTAGCTATAGTTTCACGCTCTTCGAAACCTGGCTCGCCCAAGCATACACTACTATCGAACCAGCCTTGAGAAACATGCAAATTATTTAATTTTAGTTCTTTACAATTTGCTGGGCAAGTAATATTTTTAGCAATTTTTGTAATGCTACCTTTTTCTATTAAAATATCTTGAATGGTATTATGATACACACTTTTGGAATCTATAATAGTTGCAGACTTTAAAAGAAGTTTCATTTTAAATATTTTAAGAGTAACATTTCTATAATCAAAAATACAAAAGTTAAAATTACAAACCATTTCCATAGTTCATTAATTTTAGAATCCTTTTTTAAATTTTCAAATAAAAGGTTTATAGAATCGTTAGTTGTTGTGTTTTTTATATTGGTTAAATTTTGATACAGCAAATTACTTTCATTGCGTTCAAAATTATAACTCACATTGGTAATTAAATTCGTGTTTTTATTTATTGTGTAAACCCCTGCTAAATTTGGCAACTCGTTTGTGGTGATACTAACTTTATTATTAAAAGATTGCTGTTGCGGTATTATACTTGCTTCGTTTTTATCTATTGTTAAAATGGCGTCTTGTTGTAGTGTAACAGCAATATCGTATTGGTTTTCTTTACCAATTGTATAATATAAATTTGGTTTTTGTAAACTGCGTTTAGCTATATTGTAAAGCGTTGGCACTATTAAAGGTGAATTTGTGAAATTGCTGTTTTTATGGTTTAATGCTGCAGCAAAAATATAGGTGTTTTTATTGTTTGTTAAAAATGGTTTTCCGTCTTCAAATTGCAGAATATTAGAAGCATTTTGGGTTTTAAAACTGTAATAGTTATTTACTTTTGGATACTGAAAGTTGGAAACTCGCTTATCAAAAACATTTTCGAATAACGGATGCGAATAATTTATTGAAGTAATCTTTTTTTCGGTAGTTTGTTTGTTACTTAATGCAAGATTATTTTGTGTTAAGTAACTATTGTAATCACTTATATTTGCTTGGCTTGATGGAATTATTAGCACAAATCCACCTGCTTTTGTAAATGCATTTAATGTAGTTTTTAAGGCATTTGGTATTTCGTTTAATTCGTTTAAAATTATAAGATTTTGAGAATCTATTATACTATAAGGAAGCGCATTAATTTTTGAAGCAGTAAATGTAAATTCGCTGTCGGTAAAAATACGCTTTAAATAATTTGAAGATTCTAAATTACTTATTTCTAGCACCTTTATTTTGTTAGATTTATTAATGTTAAAATACAACGAATTATCGAATTGCAATGCGTTATCGTCTATAGTAATTTCCCCTAGAACCGTTTCGTGTAATGGAATTGTAAAATTAGCAACCTCTTTGTCTGTAATACTAACTGCTGTTTTTGCAATAAGTTTATTGTTATTATACAATGAAACAGGAATATTCTCTTTAGCAGCACCAGAGTTTTTTAGCAACACTTTTAAATCTATAGTATTTGCATTAATTTTAGAAATGTAAACAGAATCTAGTGATGTGTTATTTGTATTAACAGGTTTTAATGCAACAGTATGTACACGAATTAAGCTGTCTTTTTTTGGTTGAAAAGAATTTTCTTTTTGTTGAAAATCGGAAATTAAAATAAGGTTTTTTAAGCTAGATTTATTTTTACTAAATAGGGTTTTACCTTTTAAAATA
>JBMZDY010000170.1:0-4938 GCA_049614585.1 Oceanihabitans sp. | reverse complement strand
AAGTTCGTAGAGATATTTTACGAATGGTACACAAAGTAAATTCTGGACACCCTGGAGGATCTTTAGGATGTGCCGAATTTTTTGTAGCGCTGTACAACGATATTATGGACCGTAAAGATACTTTTGACATGGATGGCAAAGAAGAAGATTTATTTTTTCTTTCCAATGGTCACATTTCCCCAGTATATTACAGTGTATTAGCAAGAGCTGGCTATTTTCCTGTAGAAGAATTAAACACCTTTCGTTTAATAGATTCTCGTCTTCAAGGGCACCCAACAACACACGAAAACTTACCAGGTATTCGAATTGCTTCGGGCTCTTTAGGTCAAGGTATGAGTGTGGCACTGGGAGCAGCGCAAGCAAAAAAAATTAATAACGATAAACATCTAGTATATAGCCTTCATGGAGATGGAGAATTACAAGAAGGGCAAAACTGGGAAGCTATTATGTATGCTGCAGGTAATAAAGTAGATAATATTATTTGCACTATAGATTTAAATGGCCAACAAATAGATGGTTCTACAGACGATGTATTACCAATGGGCTCGATGCGAGCAAAATTTGAAGCTTTTGGTTGGACTGTAATAGATATAGAAGCAGGAAACAATATAGAAGCTATTTTAAAAGGAATGGCAGAAGCAAAAGCAAATACAGGACAAGGTAAACCAGTATGTGTATTACTTAAAACTGTAATGGGAAATGGTATCGATTTTATGATGCATACACACGCTTGGCACGGAAAAGCTCCTAACGATGAGCAATTAGCAATTGGATTAGCACAAAACCCAGAAACTTTAGGAGACTACTAATTAACTACAACAAGACAACAATGAAAACTTATACAAATACAGGAAATAAAGATACGCGATCTGGTTTTGGTGCTGGATTAACAGAATTAGGAAAAACCAATGAAAATGTTGTAGCACTTTGCGCAGATTTAATTGGCTCTTTAAAAATGGATGATTTTAAAGCAAACCATCCAGAGCGATTTTTTCAGGTTGGAATTGCCGAAGCAAACATGATAGGTCTTGCAGCAGGAATGACAATAGGTGGAAAAATTCCTTTTACTGGTACTTTTGCTAATTTTTCTACAGGAAGGGTTTACGATCAAATTAGACAAAGTGTTGCCTATTCTAACAAAAACGTAAAAATTTGTGCATCTCACGCAGGAATTACACTAGGTGAAGATGGTGCAACACACCAAATATTAGAAGACATAGGTTTAATGAAAATGTTACCAGGCATGACCGTTATAAACCCTTGCGATTTTAACCAAACAAAGGCAGCTACACTAGCAATTGCAGAGCACAACGGACCAGTATACCTACGCTTTGGAAGACCAAAAGTTGCAAACTTCACTCCCGAAAATCAAAAATTTGAAATAGGGAAAGCACTACATTTAACCAAAGGAAACGATGTTACAATTGTAGCTACAGGCCACTTAGTATGGGAAGCATTAGAGGCTGCAAAAGCATTAGAAGAAAAAGGCATTTCTACCGAAGTAATAAACATACATACCATAAAACCATTAGACGACAAAGCTATATTAGATTCTGTTGCTAAAACAAGATGTATCGTTACAGCAGAAGAGCATAATTTTCTAGGTGGTTTAGGTGAAAGTGTTGCAAGAGTACTTGCGAAACACAACCCAACTCCTCAAGAATTTATTGCTACAAACGATACTTTTGGCGAGTCTGGAACACCAGCACAACTAATGGATAAATATGGTTTAAATAGCGATGCTATTATTCAAGCTGTAGAACGAGTAATAAAAAGAAAATAAAACAACAAGCACCTACATTTTAGGATAAAAACCGTTTTAATATCAAAAATTGTGTAAAAACAAAAAGATATTACTAATGGTTGTTGCAATGCTTATCGCATTATTTTATCTTTGCAGCCTTAAAAAATAGACATCGCATGAAGATTTCCTACAATTGGTTAAAACAATTTGTAAATACAGATTGGACTCCAGAGCAAACTAGCGCTTTACTAACAGACCTAGGTTTAGAAGTAGAAGGTATAGATACTTACGAATCTGTAAAAGGCGGACTTAAAGGAGTTGTTGTTGGCGAGGTTTTAACCTGTGAACAACACCCAAATGCAGATAGATTAAAAATTACAACTGTAGATGTAGGAGGCGATTCTCCATTACAAATAGTTTGTGGCGCACCAAATGTGGCAGCTGGACAAAAAGTGCCAGTTGCAACTATTGGCACAACATTATATACCGAAGAAGGCGAAGCTTGGACTATTAAAAAAGGTAAAATTCGTGGCGAAGCTAGTCATGGAATGATTTGTGCCGAAGACGAACTAGGATTAGGAAAATCGCACGATGGAATAATGGTATTAGACCAATCTACAACAGTTGGTACAGAAGCATACAAGCTTTTTAATATAGAAAACGATCAGGTTTTTGAAATTGGCTTAACACCTAATCGTGCAGATGCCATGAGTCATTTTGGAACTGCAAGAGACTTAAAAGCTGGACTAGCTCAAAAAGAAACAGCTCTAGAATTAATTACACCTTCTGTAAGTGCTTTTCATGTAGAAAACAGGACGCTTAAAATAGATGTAGATGTAAAGAACAAGGAGTTAGCACCTAGATATTGCGGTGTTACAATTTCTGGTTTAAAAGTAGCCGAGTCTCCTGCTTGGTTACAACATAAATTAAAAGCAATTGGTTTAACACCAAAAAACAATGTAGTAGATGTAACCAATTATGTATTACACGAACTTGGCCAACCATTACATGCTTTTGATGCAGCAAAAATTTCTGGAAATAAAATTGAAGTAAAAACCGTAACAGCTGGCACAAAATTTACTACACTAGATGATATTGAAAGAGAACTGCATGAAGATGACCTTATGATTTGTGATGCCGAAAAACCAATGTGTATTGCAGGTGTTTTTGGTGGAAATGAATCTGGAGTAACAAATACTACAACTAGTATTTTTCTTGAAAGTGCCTATTTTAATCCTATTAGTATTCGAAAAACGGCAAAACGCCATGCATTAAATACAGATGCTTCTTTTCGTTTTGAAAGAGGTATCGATCCAAACATTACAGAATACGCTTTAAAAAGAGCAGCATTACTAATTATGGAAATTGCTGGCGGACAAATAACCAGCGATATAATTGATGCATATCCAAATAAAATAGAAGACTTTCAAGTGTTCTTTAATTTTGATAATGCAACTAAATTAATAGGTCAAGAAATCCCTAGAGAAACAATTAAAGAAATACTTTCTTCTTTAGAAATAAAAGTAAATAATGTAACCGAAACCGGATTAGGACTTACTATTCCTGCTTATAGAAACGATGTGCAACGTGAAGCAGATGTTATTGAAGAAATACTACGTGTTTATGGCTATAACAACATACAACCAACCCAAAAATTAATTGCTTCCATTTCTAATACTTCTAGATTTGACGACCATAAACTACAAACCACAATTGGCAATCAACTAGCTGCACAAGGTTTTTACGAAATGCTTGCAAATTCTTTAACCACTCCAGATTACATAAAGTTAAATGAGCAGTTACAAGAAACGCATAACATTACAATGCTTAACCCTTTAAGTAACGATTTATCGGTAATGCGTCAATCGCTTTTATTTTCTGGGTTAGAAGCACTTTCGCATAATATAAATCGCAAACAAAATAATGTAAAGCTTTTTGAGTTTGGTAAAACCTACCATAACTACAGCCAAAACCGAGAAGAACACAAGCACTTAAGCTTATTAGTTACTGGAAACAGAACAGAAGATACCTGGAGTAACAGCAATAAAACAAGCGATTTCTTTTACATAAAAGGAATTGTTTTAAGTGTATTAGAACGATTGGGAATTGCTCGTTTTAAAGAGTCTACAACTACAAATACAGTATTTAGCGAAGGCCTAACATTAAGCTTAGGAAAAAATAATTTAGTAAGTTTTGGTAATATTAAAAAACCAATTTTACAACATTTTAATATAAAACAAGAAGTCCTTTTTGCCGATTTTAATTGGGATGCAATATTAGAGGTTGTAAAACACCTTAAAATTAAATTTCAAGCAATTGCAAAATACCCAAAAGTAAAAAGGGATTTTGCATTATTACTTGATAATTCGGTAACTTTCGATGCGATACATACCATTGCAAAACAAACCGAAAGAAAATTGCTTCAAGAAGTAAATTTATTTGATGTTTACCAAGGCAAAAACCTTCCAAAAGGTAAAAAGAGTTATGCGGTAAGTTTTACTTTTCAAGACGAAAACAAAACACTTACAGATAAGCAAATAGATAAAATAATGAATAAGTTACAAGCTAATTTTGAAAAACAATTGGGTGCAGAATTAAGGTAAAACAAGTGTATTTTTTTGTTTTCATTATTTAAGCAGTTCTTTTTAGTTTTCATTTTCTATCTTTGACTAATCGTAAATTAATATGCAGTTTAAAAACCCCGAAATTCTTTTTGCTTTATTTGCACTGCTTATTCCTATTATTGTTCATCTATTTCATTTACGTAAATTTCAAAAAGAAAACTTTACTAATGTTGCTTTTTTAAAACAGGTTACTTTACAAACGCGTAAAAGTTCGGTTATAAAAAAATGGCTTACTTTATTAGCTCGTTTATTAGCTTTAGCAGCCATTATTCTTGCTTTTGCACAACCATATACTTCGGTTAAAAACAGCCTAAATAGCAAAACAGAAAACGTTGTTTACCTAGATAATTCTTTTAGCCTACAAGCAAAAGGAAATAAAGGAGAATTGCTTAAACGTGCAGTACAAGATTTGATTTCTGCGGTTCCCGAAAATCAAAATATTTCTATTTTAACCAACTCGCAAACGTTTAAAAACACGAGTATAAAAGCAATAAAAAACGAATTATTGCAATTAGATTATGCAGCAAATCAACTAAACTACGATGCTGTTATTTTAAAAGGTAAAACCCT
>JBMZDY010000169.1:0-4941 GCA_049614585.1 Oceanihabitans sp. | reverse complement strand
CATAAATCCTCTAACCAAACCAAACATTAACAAAGCTGCTAATACAATATCTAAAACACTCATAAGTAATTATATTTTTGTAAATATAAGTTAACTTTGCAAACTATTAAATAAACAAAAAAACGATTCTCGTAATCGTAATTAATAAATATGTCGAGAGATCAAGAATTAAAAGACCGTTGGAATTTAGTTGTAGAAAAACTATCTAGCCAATTTGCAGATGGAGACCAATTAGATTTAGATGCTATAATTTACCTAATTGGCATACAAGAGCTAGGCCAATTAGATAGAAAGTATAAAAAAGATCATAAACTAGATTTAATGCATATCGCTATATGCAAACTACTTACTCCTTATGGATATTACGAATTCGATTTTGTAGACGAAGAAGGTTGGCCACACTATAAAACAAAAGAAGAATTACCACACTTAAAAGCTGGAGAACAAAGTATATTAATGAAAGAAGCGATAGTAAACTATTTTTTAGAAACAGAGTTTATTAAATAATTTTAATGAAAAAATACATTTCATCTTTACTATTTTGTAGTTACTTGCTTTTTTCTTGTAGTAGCGATTCTACTAATGAAACAAATACAAGTGTTATTGGTAATTGGCTTATTCACGAATTAACCTATAATGGTTACCATACAAACTGGGGAGAATGTGGGCATTTAGAAAACATGACGTTTTACCAAGACCATACATTTGCTTGGGAAGCATATGCTATAGCAAACGAGTTTGGGGACTGTATTCCTATTGCACCTGCACAAGGTGTTTGGGAGCAAATAAACCATAATACCATTGAAATAACCGATAACGATATTGTTTTTCAAGTTACCTACAACGAAACTTTTTTGTATTTAAACTCAACTATAGAACCTAACCAAGACCAACCCAACGGAGTTAGCATTCGTTTTACATTTACAAGAAATTAGTAATAGAAATAGATTTTACAAGAAACCTTAAAAAAGGCTTCAATATTAATTGCTAAAGCAAAAACCAAAAATTAAACGGTCTTAACTAAGAAGAAGGCATTTTTTTATGCATAAAATTCACTAAATTTGCAGGCATTTTAATCATATCATGATAGACAAGATAAAAGAACATATTGCAGAAGTAGAAAGTTTTAAAGCTCAAACCTTAGAAGAGCTTGAAGCTTTTCGAATTAAATTTTTAGGATCTAAAGGCTTATTAAAAGAGTTTTATGGCGAACTTAAAAATGTTGCAAATGACCAAAAAAAGGATTTTGGCCAAATAATAAATCAGCTTAAAAAAACTACCGAAAACAGGATAAATACCTTAAAAGAAAGTTTTCAAGATACACAAGAAGACAATAGTATTTATGGCGATTTATCTAGACCATCAGAACCTATAGAGTTAGGTGCTAGACATCCTATTTCTATTGTAAAAAATCAAATTATAGATATCTTTTCTAGAATTGGTTTTAATGTAAGCGAAGGCCCAGAAATAGAAGACGATTGGCATAATTTTACAGCATTAAACTTACCAGAATACCATCCGGCTCGCGATATGCAAGACACCTTTTTTGTGCAAACCAATCCAGATATTTTATTACGTACACATACCAGCTCGGTACAAGTACGATACATGGAAAACAACAAACCACCAATTCGTACTATTTCTCCTGGTAGAGTTTATAGAAACGAAGCTATTTCGGCAAGGTCACATTGCTTTTTCCACCAATTAGAAGGTTTGTATATAGACAAAGAAGTAAGTTTTGCAGATTTAAAGCAAACCTTACAATATTTTACTACCGAAATGTTTGGTAAAAGTAAAATACGTTTGCGTCCTTCTTACTTTCCTTTTACCGAACCTAGTGCAGAAATTGATGTGTATTGGGGACTAGAAACCGAAACCGATTACAAAATAACCAAAGGAACTGGTTGGTTAGAAATTGGTGGTTGTGGTATGGTAGACCCTAATGTTTTAGAGAATTGTAATATCGATTCTAAAACTTATTCTGGATTTGCTTTTGGTGTTGGTATCGATAGAATAGCAATGCTTTTACACCAAATTAGCGACATTCGTTTACTAAGTGAAAACGATGTTCGTTTTTTAAAGCAATTTAAATCTGCTTTATAATAATTTTGCTTTTTATTAAAGTTTCGAAATAATATTTGTATTACAATATGAAAAAAGATATTTCAATTCCAATTGTAGAAAACGTGTATATTGCTATTGTAAACGAGTATAACGACATCTATAAAACACAAGATTGGAATGCCTATATTATAAACGATAAAGAGGTGGATTTAGAAATGGTACTTATTGTAACCAGTGGATATTCTAAAGATAAAATTACCTCTACATTTAGAAAAAAACTAGATGTACTTCCTAAAAAAAGTTATGCGAAAATAGAACTTATGCAAGAAGCATTATTTGCTTTAAATAATAGTTTTAAAGTTACTTTTTTTGAAGACAACAAAATGTACGATAAAACCTATTTGTTTCGTAAAAACACCATTAATTTAAAAGCTATTCAAAATATTCCTTTAATAAACGCAAAAGGAGTTTTAGTAAAGTAATTTCTATTTTTTGTAGCTAGTTTTAATCTAGTTTATCGGTTAATTTTTGAAATACTTTTTTAGCATCTTTACCTTCATATAAAATTTCGTAAACCGCATTTATTATAGGCAAACGTGTTTTTTTCTTATTATTTTTATTTAATAAATGTGCCGATTTTGTCGCATAATATCCTTCGGCTATCATGTTTAATTCTATTTGTGCAGATTTTACTGTGTAGCCCTTACCAATCATGTTTCCAAACATACGGTTTCTAGAAAAGACCGAATAACCAGTTACCAATAAATCGCCTAAATAAGCAGAGTTATTAATATTGCGTTTCATTTTATGCATTTTTTTAATAAATCGCTTCATTTCTCTTATTGCATTACTCATTAAAACACTTTGAAAATTATCGCCATAGCCCAAACCATGTGCAATACCAGCTGCAATGGCGTAAATATTTTTAAGCATTACAGCATACTCAGTGCCAATAATATCGTCGCTAATTTTAGTTTTTATATAATTGCTAGATAAAGCATCGGCTATTTTTTGTGCTTTTATAGCATCGGCACAAGAAATTGTTAAATACGATAAACGCTCAAGAGCAACTTCTTCTGCATGGCAAGGTCCTGCAATAACACCTATATTATTAAATGGAATTTTATACGAATCGTGAAAATGTTCTCCTACTAATTTTCCAGTTTCGGGTATTATTCCTTTTACTGCAGAAACGATGGTTTTGTTACGAATATCGAAAGTTAATTTTTCTAATTCACTATAAATAAAAGCAGAAGGAATAACAAAAATTAAAACATCGGCAAAAGCAGCAATAGTATTAATATCGTTACTAATATTTAGTTTTTTAGTATCAAAAGTTACCGCACTTAAATAATTGGGGTTATGGTCTTCTTTTAATATATGCGCTTTTATACTTTTACTACGCATATACCAACCAATTTCCTCTTGGTTTTCACTTAGCATTTTTACAATTGCTGTTGCCCAACTTCCACTACCAAAAACTGCGTATTTTAAAGGTGTATTCATTTAATATTAATTCTGCTTTTTATTAAAAAATTAAAAAACTTATAAATTCAAAAATACATAAAATATATAGCAATAATACTTCTTATTTAATAGCATGTTTCTTTTTTGGCATAGCTTTTGAAACCTTCTAATTAGAAATCTTAAAACGAACGATTATGAAGACGACAAAATTACTTTCGGTTTTTGCTTTTATAGCAATCTTTTTTACATCTTGTTATCATGATGATGATGTACATATAAACCATTACGATAATCCACCTGGAATAAGTTTAAACCAATTACTAAACTCTTACGAGCTGTGGTATGTAGATATAAACGAAACTATTGGTTATGGAGAAACTAGATTTTTACAAACGGCTTTTACCGTATCGTTTAGAAATGGAATTGTTTATGCCAACAACAACTTAGTTGGTTTTGGAGATCAAGGTAATGGCTTTGGTATTTCGGTTGGGTATTACGATGCTTACGATATGATATTAGATGTAGACCACGATATAGATGGTTACGAAACCTTCGATGTATACCAAATAGATAGTAACACCATAGAACTATATAACCCATATAACGATACTTCGTATTTTTTAAATGGTTACCAACGTGCTACTTTCGATTACGATTATGTTTTTTACGATAACATTCACTATTTCATGCAAGAATATGAAGCTTGGGAAAAAACGTATACAAGCGATTATGGCGCATTAAATGAATTTGATAACGAAAACTGGTTACAATTTTTAGCTGGCGGAAATGGAGCTACTTTTAGAAGCTCGCAAGACGACACAGGAATGAATCCAGATAATTTATACTGGGATTACACAGGAATTTATGGAATAGGTGATGTAAGCGGAAATATATATGCGAAAACACTAACATTAGATTACGATTATTTCGATAATGAATTTTTTGAATTAAGCGTTATTAACGATAGTACTATCGAACTGTTTCACAATGCATCTGGAACCCTATACGAATTTAAAGGAAGAGGTTACATACAGTATTTAAAAACTGGTACCATTATAGACAAAACAAAAACTAGTGCAGAAAAAAAACGTGTACAACGTAGTACAAAAAAAGAAAACAAACGAGAAAATACACGTCTTAAATAACAAGTAGCAACAAAATTTGGTTAGTTAATTAGAAAACCGTTTAAAGTAAAACTTTAAGCGGTTTTCGCTTTTTGTGCAATTCGTCGTTAAATTTTGTATTTAAAAGGGTTTCTGTTTAAGTAGTAATCTAAAAACTAAAATTAACAAAGATTTTTTATCTTTACAATTATTAACAATATAACACATATTAAACAATTATGGGATTATTTTCATTTATTAAAAACGCCGGAGCTAAAATTTTTGGAATAGGAAAAACAGAAGCAGA
>JBMZDY010000168.1:0-4977 GCA_049614585.1 Oceanihabitans sp. | reverse complement strand
TCTGGATTGTTAGCAGTAATTGGCATAGCTATATATTATTTAATTTTATAAAATACATTTCAAACCTACATAACTTTTTATAGTAATACTAATTTTAAAACAGAAAAGTATTTTAATTAGATTATTATAGAAAAAAATGAAAATCGTTAAGTAAATATAAGTTTTTTGATGTATTAATTTAATCTAATTCTTATTTTTGATGCATAATTTAAAATAATTTCGTTTTGGAATAATTCCGAAATACTAAAATACATAATTTATGCAACGCGACGAACAAATTTTTGAGCTCATAGAAGCAGAAAAGGAGAGACAATTAGTAGGAATAGAACTTATTGCTTCCGAAAATTTTGTAAGCAATCAAGTAATGGAAGCAGCAGGATCTGTTTTAACAAACAAATATGCAGAAGGATATCCAGGTAAACGCTATTATGGAGGTTGCGAAGTAGTAGACGAAGTAGAACAATTAGCAATTGATAGAGCAAAAACATTATTTGGTGCTGCTTATGTTAATGTGCAACCACATTCTGGAAGCCAAGCTAATACAGCAGTATTTGCAGCTTGTTTAAAACCAGGAGATACCATTTTAGGTTTCGATTTATCTCATGGCGGCCACCTTACTCATGGATCGCCAGTAAATTTCTCTGGAAAGCTTTATAATCCGGTTTTTTATGGTGTAGATAAAGAAACTGGAATAATAGATTATAACCATGTTGCCGAAGTTGCTGAACGAGAAAAACCAAAATTAATTATTGCTGGTGCTTCTGCTTACTCTCGCGATATGGACTTTAAGCGTTTTAGAGCAATTGCCGATTCGGTTGGTGCTTTATTACTTGCAGATATTTCGCATCCTGCGGGATTAATTGCAAAAGGAATATTAAACGATCCTTTACCGCATTGTCATATAGTTACTACAACTACTCATAAAACACTTCGTGGACCAAGAGGAGGAATGATTATGATGGGGCAAGATTTTGATAACCCGTTTGGTATTACATTAAAAAGTGGCAAGTTACGTAAAATGTCTTCACTTTTAGATTCTGGTGTGTTTCCAGGAAATCAAGGTGGCCCTTTAGAGCATATTATTGCTGCAAAAGCAATTGCATTTGGGGAAGCACTTACCGATAATTTTATGCATTATATGTTACAGGTTCAAAAAAATGCAAAAGCTATGGCAGCAGCATTTGTTGCTAGAGATTATAATATTATTTCTAGCGGAACCGATAACCACATGATGCTTATCGACCTAAGAAACAAAAACATTACTGGTAAAGATGCAGAGCAAGCACTTGTAAAAGCAGATATTACGGTAAATAAAAACATGGTGCCTTTTGATGATAAAAGCCCATTTGTTACTTCTGGAATTCGTGTAGGAACACCAGCAATTACTACTAGAGGATTAAAAGAAAATGACATGGAAGCAATTGTGGCTTTAATAGATGAAGTGATAAACAATTATGAAGATGAAGCGAAACTGGAAGCAATTGCCGAAAAAGTAAATTCCATGATGCAGGATTTACCATTATTTGCTTAAAATAATTGGTGTAATTTAATTCTAGGAATAAAAAAAGTCCGATGTAAATATTTACATCGGACTTTTTTATGTCTATATATTAAGGTTTATTCAACTATTATTTTCTTTATAATAGATTTCGAACCACTTTTAATTTTAACAAGATATATTCCAGCTTGTACATTGTTTAATGTAATTGCTTCATTAAAATTAGATGCATTAGCATATTTTTTATTGAAAATTTGTCTTCCTGCAACATCATAAACAGCAACAGATACAGCTTCATTAAATATCGCATCTGCTTTAATCGTAAAGCTTCCGTTGTTTGGGTTAGGATATAAAACAAAACCTTCTAAAATACTATTGTTTACAGATAATGTGTTTTCACAAACCTCTAGTACAACATCGTCTATATACATACTACTGGTAACAGATCCATCAGATGTGAATTTAAATCTTACCTCTACTGTAGTGCCTATAAAAGAAGATAAATCTACCGTTTCTTGTACATAACCACCAGTATTGGTATCTGCACATAAAGCATATGTTTTATTGGCAGTGCCATTTAACTCTAAATAGCCATAATCGTAAATGCAATCTCCAGCACTTTCATTAGATTCTAAATAATAAAAGTAAGTTAAACTTGCGCTTATTGCAGTTGGTGAAATGGAAACACTTTGCCAAGCATTAGCAGTTTCGTTAGAGCCACCACCTAGCCACGCAGACCAAGAACCAGAATTATAATTTCCAGAAGTATTATCTACTATTTGCCATCCTCTAGCAGAAGATTCTGACCAAGCAGAATTTGCACCAGATTCAAAACCGCCTTCAGCAATAAAATCGTTACAAGCTGGAGGTGTTGCTGTTGTAAAACCAAAAATATTAGACCATGAACTTGTTGCACATGTGTTAACCGCTTGAACTCTCCAGTAGTATTGTGTATTTGCACTTAGTCCAGATGCTGTAGCATTTGTTACGCTTATTGCAGATTGCGAAAATACAATGTTATTAAAACTAACATCTGTTGCTACTTCTACATTATAGGTAGCTGCACTTGCTGCTGTATTCCACGCTAATGGAGCAGCTAAAGCGATATCTGTAGCACCATTACTTGGCGAAGATAGTGTAGGAGCATTAATAGCTCCAGATAGTACATTTAAAGTAATATCTGTTGTGTGAGTTTCACCACCTCCAGTACCAGAAACAGTTATTATATATGGTCCAGTCGCTGCAGTTCCAGAAGTTATAGTTAATATAGAACTACCATTTGGAGTAACAGGATTTGTAGCAAAACTTGCAGTTGCACCTATAGGAACACCTATAGTACTTAAGGTTACTGCAGAATTAAATCCAGCAATAGAGTTTAAATTAATTGTATAATCGATAGCATTAGGAGAACATACATCATTTGTGGTAGGGGTTGCTGCAATAGAAAAATCTGGAGCACCAGCTAAAATAGTAAAGTTTGTATTCGATATATCGAAAAAGATATTATCAGAACATACGATCATAATTCTATTATTGGTTCCAGGCATGTTTGGTACTGTAATATCGTGACTACCATCGTTTGTAACACCAGCAGCAATTGTTGTGGTATAGGTTTGTCCACCATCGGTAGAAAGAAGTATATCTACATTTGCACAATTAATAGGAGGATCAGTTGTATTTGAAACATCCCAAGTTACAGTTTCGGTTGTTCCACCTGTCCAAGTTAATCCTGTATTAGGTATATTAACTAAAAATGGTCCAGCAGTATTTATTGTATTTACACTCATTAAATCACTTGAAGTACAACCAGAAGTGCTATTGTTATCTCTAACAATAAATGAAAATTCCATACTTCTAGTACGAGAAGGTAGTACTTCCCAAGTAGGGTTATTATTATTAATAATTGCATTTAAGTTAGGCATATAACGATAAGGAACTGTAACTGGATCGAATGAACGAAACATTGGGCCTTGCGTTCTATTTGCAGATGGTGCAGAATTTGAATTCGGACTTTCTGGATCATTTTGTTCCCAGCAATAGGTTATTCCAGTGTCGTCTGGATCACTACCTACACCTTCTAATTTAAAAGGAGTTGAAATAGGAATACTATAATTGCTTCCAGCATCTGCAGAAGGACCACTATTATTAGAAGTTATAACTTCTGCACAGCCACTACCATTTCCTCCATTTATAGAGGTTACAATATCTCTAATGTTTACATATGCAAAATAGTCATCACTTTGGTTTTGAACGTTTGCCGAACAAATTCCTGCATACCCCATAATAGTACTACCACTACCAGGTTCTACTTCTGTAGCGCCACTACCAGAACGACAGCTATTATTACTTTGGGTATGGTAACCACCAAATTGGTGCCCCATTTCGTGAGCAACATAATCTACATAAAATGGATCTCCAACAGGAGCAGGTAAACCAGTGTAACCTCTTCCTTTATGATTTCCGTTTTGAGATACAGATAAACAAACACAATCTAAGCATCCTGCACTTCCTCCTCCAGTAGTATTAAAGTTGTGTCCAATATCATAATTATTAACTCCAATTACATTGTCAAGAGTTTGTGCGGTTTTGGTATTAAATTCATTTGTCCATGGATCTGAATTTGGATTTAAATATATAACCAAATCATTATTAGGAATAAATTGTAGTGTAATTCCAAGATCACGTTCATATATACCATTTACTCTATCTATTGCAATATTCATAGCAGCTTGTACTATTGCTTTATCTCCGGCAGTTGTTCCAGTAGATCCTCCAGCTTGCGAAATATGATATTGTGAATATTCCCCATTACTAGATTGTGCTAAACGATAGCGCCTTAAATTACAATCTCCTAATGGTCCAACTCGTTCATTGGTTTCACCTAATCGTTCTCTACCTACAATGGATTCGTCGGTTTCACAAGAAAAATTAAAAGTAGATGCATTTAAATCATCTCGATAATAAGATATATAGTGATTGTTGTCTGTTGTAATAGCGTCAATATATACTGTACTGTGTTTTCCTGAAAGAATCATTACGCTAAGTCCAAAATATGGCGAATACGTAATTCGTATACTTGCAGTTTTATCGTCAACACCTTTACCTGCAAATGTTTTTAATTCGGGAAATTTTGTAGCTAATTCTGGGTGCATAAGCTCTGTTTGTTCAAGTGTGAACATTTCACTTTTACCATTAGGCATTGGTAATGCCATTTTTAATGTATTTGTTTTATTTAAGCTAAATCTAAATTCTGCTTGCTCAGCAAATAAAAGAAAGGCTTCGGTATCTAGTGTGATTACTCGATATTGATTTGGAATAGTTTCTCTTTCTTTTGTAGGGGTTTTAAATTGGGACGCATTTGCGTTTTGCCAAAAGTTGTTTTGTGCACTTAAACTTACTGAAAATAAAGTGCAAAAACACACCAATAAAAATTTGGTAATGTTAGTCATGGATTAAGGGGTTTTTGTTTAAATTCGAGT
>JBMZDY010000167.1:0-4985 GCA_049614585.1 Oceanihabitans sp. | reverse complement strand
CAATTAGAACCACAGGTAGAAACCATATTAAATAATAAGCAAGAATCTGTAGATAGTAGATTAATGGCAGTTTGCGCTTTATTAGAAAAGCATGTAGACCACTACAATTGGGTAGGTTTTTATTTTAAAAATGGCGATAAAAACGAATTGAAATTAGGGCCTTATGTTGGTGAGCCAACAGACCATACTATAATTCCATTTGGCAAAGGTATATGTGGGCAAGTTGCAGTAAGTAATGCTAATTTTGTGGTGCCAGATGTTGCAGCACAAGACAACTACATTGCCTGTAGTATAACTGTAAAAGCAGAAATTGTAATTCCAATTTTTGTTAATGGCGAAAATATTGGACAGATTGATATTGACTCGAATACTCCAGATCCTTTTACAAAAGAAGATGAAGATTTTTTAGAATTTATTTGCCAAAAAGTAGCATTACTTTATAGTAAGTAAATTAATATACTCTTTTAAGTACCTACATTCCAGTTCTAATAGCTTCAACAGGATCTAGTTTGGAAGCAGATAAAGCAGGTATAACTCCAGATACTAAGCCAATTGCAGTAGAGAGTAAAAAGCCAATAAGCATATTGCTATACGATAATATAAATTCAAAGCTATCTGTTAGTTGTCCCATGCCTATCGAGATAAGCCAAACTAGAAACAAACCAACCAAGCCACCAATAACGGCTAATATTACGGCTTCGAATAAAAACTGAAACAAAATGAAACGGTTTTTTGCGCCTAAAGATTTTTGAATCCCAATTAAATTGGTTCGCTCTTTTACGCTTACAAACATAATGTTTGCAATTCCAAATCCACCAACCAATAAAGAGAAACCGCTAATTATCCAACCCATTATATTTAGTTGGCCAGTAATGTTGTCTATAAGGTCTGTGAAACCTTGTAATTCGTTAACAAAAAAATTGTTTATTTCGTCTGCTTTTAAGCCTCTAAAATTGCGTAGTCCTTGCGTAATAACAGCGTTAAATTCCGACAAGTCTATTCCTGAGGCTGGTTTTACTACAATTGCAGGAAAAGTCCTTTTGTTATTGTCTCCTAAAAGGCGTCGCACAAAATTAACAGGAAGGATTGCTGCGGTATCTTTTGAGCCTCCTATTAAGCCAGAGCCTTGTTTTTTAAGCACACCAATTACAGTAAATTTTCTGCCATAAAGTCTGGCAATTTTTCCAATAGGATCTATGTTTCCAAATAAGCTTTTTGCTATTTCGTCGCCAAGCACTACAACAGGAGCACCAGCATTAGACTCAGCTTCGTTAAAAAAACGACCTTCGGCAATTTGTAAACTTTCTATTTCGTAATAACCACTAGAAACAGCGCCTATCTCTACATTTTCAACAGTTTTTCCATCGTATTTTATGGTTTCAGGGCTTACATTTAAAGAAAAGGAAGCTGCTTCAACACCAGGTATTTTGTTTTCTATAAATTGAAATTCTTCGTAAGTAACATCTGGAAATTGTTGGCGTTTCCATTGTGGAATAGTTGATGGCCCAAAAGAAAAACGCATAATGTATAGTGTGCTATTATCTAAAGAACTAATGCTTCCTTTAATATCGTTTTTTAGTGAGTCTACAGCAGCTAATACTGCAATAATAGAAAAGATACCAATGGTTACTCCTAATAAAGAAAGAAAAGTTCTTAACTTGTTGTTTTTTAATGCATTAATAGCAAAAGAAAAACTTTCCTTAAAGAGGCGTAAGTACAATAGCATGCTGTGGTTTTTTTAGCTTTTTTTTAGCGGTATAAAGATAGGACGTTTTTAACTAACATTCGTTACAAAAAAGTTAAAACAAAAGTATTTTGTACTTGTTAATAACTCTTGTTTTTCGTTAAAAATTCATTGGTGATTTCGGTAAAGTACTTGCATTATATATGTATTTTTGCATTTAAACAACACAACAAAATGAGTAATACAATAAAAATTAAATCGGCATTAATTTCGGTTTTTAGTAAAGAGGGTTTAGCGCCAATTGTTAAAAAATTAAACGAACAAGGAGTGGTAATATACTCTACAGGAGGAACCCAAAAATTTATTAATGATTTAGGAGTCGATGTCGTGCCAGTAGAAGAGGTAACTTCGTATCCTTCTATTTTAGGAGGTCGAGTAAAAACGTTACATCCTAAAGTGTTTGGTGGGATTTTAAATAGACAAAACCATAAAGGAGATGAGGCAGAATTGGCTGAATTTAATATTCCTCAAATAGACTGTGTAATAGTAGATTTGTATCCTTTTGAAAAAACAGTTGCGTCTGGAGCAAGCGAGCAAGATATTATTGAAAAAATAGATATAGGTGGTATTTCGCTTATTCGTGCCGCTGCTAAAAACTTTAAGGACGTTGTATGTGTATCTTCTGTAAAGGATTACTCCGAATTTTTAGAATTAATTAGCACTAAAAATGGAGAGTTAATTGAGGCAGACAGAAAAAACTTTGCTGCAAAAGCTTTTAATGTTTCTTCGCATTACGATTCTGCTATTTTTAATTATTTTAATAAAAACCATGAAATAGCTTCTTTAAAAATAAGTGAAACCCAAGGGAAAATATTGCGTTATGGCGAAAACCCACACCAAAAAGGGTTTTTCTTTGGTGATTTTGATGAAATATTTACAAAACTTCACGGTAAAGAATTAAGCTATAATAATTTATTAGATGTAGATGCTGCAGTAAATTTAATGAACGAATTTAAAAACGATGCTCCTACATTTGCAATTTTAAAACACAATAATGCTTGTGGTTTAGCACAGCGAGATACTCTATTGCAAGCGTATAACGATGCGTTGGCTGGAGATCCTGTTTCTGCATTTGGCGGTATATTAATAGCAAATAAAGAAATAGACGAAGCGACAGCGCAAGAAATACATAAGTTGTTTTGCGAAGTAGTAATTGCTCCTTCGTTTTCTAATAAAGCATTAGAGATATTAAAAGGAAAAAAGAATAGAATTCTTTTAATTTTAAACGATATAGAGTTGCCAGCTACTACAGTTAGAACTTGTTTAAATGGTGCGCTTGTACAAGAAAAAGACTATAAAACGGATGCTAAAGAAGGCTTATCTAATGCTACTACTAACACACCAACAGCAGCAGAATTAGAAGATTTAATATTTGCTTCAAAACTATGTAAGCATACCAAGTCTAATACAATTGTATTGGCGAAAAACAAACAACTTTTTGCTAGTGGAACTGGACAAACCAGTAGAGTAGATGCTTTAAACCAAGCAATACATAAAGCAAAGTCTTTTAATTTCGACTTAAGTGGAGCTGTTATGGCAAGCGATGCGTTCTTTCCTTTTCCAGACTGTGTAGAAATTGCAAAAAATGCAGGAGTTTCTGCAGTAATTCAACCTGGAGGATCTATAAAAGACCAATTAAGTATCGATTATTGTAATGCAAATAACTTAGCAATGGTGTTTACAGGAACACGTCATTTTAAACATTAAAATTCTCACGAAAGTGGGAATCTTATGATTGTTAAATTCAAGACCTATCTGGTATTAAAACCGGATAGGTCTTTTTTTTATCATTTTCTAAATGCTTCAATAGCATTGTTATTTTAAAAAAAATACGGTATACCTCTATTAATTTGCAATAAAATTTTAGGGCACGATTTATTTCAAAAAATAATTCCGCAAAAGCGAAAAAAATTAGAACTAAAAAGCTAAATTTATTTATGAGGATTTTAACTTTTAAAATAGTAATTTTAAATCGGAATTTACTAGAGTTTTATTACCTTTACGGGATTTCATTTTTCACTTACATAATTACAAAATAATAAATGGGTTTTTTTGACTTCTTAACCGAAGAAATTGCAATAGATTTAGGTACCGCTAATACCTTAATAATACATAACGATAAAGTTGTAGTAGACAGCCCGTCTATTGTAGCACGAGATCGAATATCTGGAAAAATTATTGCAGTAGGAAAAGAAGCCAGTATGATGCAAGGTAAAACGCATGAAAACATTAAAACTATTCGCCCTTTAAAAGATGGCGTAATTGCAGATTTTGATGCTAGTGAACAAATGATAAGCCTATTTATTAAAAATATACCAGCATTAAAAAAGAAATTGTTTGCTCCTTCTTTGCGTATGGTAATTTGTATTCCGTCTGGAATTACAGAAGTAGAAATGCGTGCAGTAAAAGAAAGTGCAGAGCGTGTTAACGGTAAAGAGGTTTACTTAATACATGAGCCTATGGCTGCTGCAATTGGAATTGGTGTAGATATAATACAGCCAAAAGGAAACATGATTGTGGATATAGGTGGTGGTACTACAGAAATTGCAGTAATAGCATTAGGTGGTATTGTTTGCGATAAATCGGTTAAAATTGCTGGTGATGTATTTACTAACGATATTATATACTATATGCGAACCCAGCATAACTTATATGTAGGAGAGCGTACTGCAGAAAAAATTAAAATTCAGATAGGAGCAGCTACCGAAGATTTAGATCTTCCGCCAGAAGACATGAATGTGCAAGGACGTGATTTGCTTACAGGAAAACCTAAGCAAGTTCAAATATCTTACAGAGAAATAGCAAAAGCATTAGATAAATCTATTTTAAGAATAGAAGATGCAATTATGGAAACGCTATCGCAGACTCCTCCAGAATTAGCAGCAGATATTTACAATACGGGAATATACTTAGCAGGAGGAGGCTCTATGTTACGTGGTCTGGATAAGCGTTTGTCTTTAAAAACAGATTTACCAGTATATATCGCCGAAGACCCATTACGTGCTGTAGTTAGAGGTACTGGAATTACACTTAAAAATCTTACCAAATACAAAAGCGTATTGATAAAATAAGAATTAAATAATGCAGCAAATCGTTAATTTTATAATAAGAAACAAATCGTTTTTATTATTTCTATTTTTGTTTTCTGTTTCCCTAGCCTTTACAATTCAAAGTAATTCTTACCGCAAAAGCAAGTTTATACATTCTGCAAATTTTTTGTCTGGAGGCATATATCAAAAAG
>JBMZDY010000166.1:0-4992 GCA_049614585.1 Oceanihabitans sp. | reverse complement strand
TATTACAAAAAATTAAACGACGTAAACCCGTATACAATTGAAAATGTGCGTATACGTTATGCAGCAAATAACAATGCAGAAGCTTATGCTTATGGATTAGATTTACGTTTAAATGGCGAATTTGTTCCAGGTACCGAATCTTGGTTTAGTTTTGGTTTCTTAAAAACCGAAGAAAACATTAATAACCAAGGCTATATTGCTAGGCCAACCGACCAACGATTAAAATTTGCCGCATTGTTTCAAGACTATGTACCAACATTACCAAATTTTAAAATGTATTTAAACTTAGTGTACAATACAGGTCTTCCAGGTGGTTCACCTAGTTACGCAAACCCTTACCAATACCAAAATAGATTACCAGATTACAAACGTGCCGATTTAGGCTTGCAGTATATTATTGTAGACGATAAAAAGCAATTTAATTCTGGTTGGAGAAAACCTTTTAAAGAATTAGCATTTGGATTTGAAATATTTAATGTTTTTGATGTACAAAACTCTATAACCAACACTTGGGTTCGTGATGTATATAGCAAACGCCAATACGCAATACCTAACTATTTAACACCACGAGTTTTTAACCTACGTATTAATATGAAGTTTTAAATCGTAATAGCTAGAAGTTTTTTGTAAAGAATGTTACGTGTTTAAAGCAAATAAATCAAAGATTGAATATTCCGCAGGAATGGTCGTAAAAAAGCTTATATCTAACAATTTATATACAAGATGCAGTCTGTAGTTTGTATTTAAATGTTATTTATCTTTTGTTTGATGATCATAACTTAAACTCCTACTAAGTTTCCATTCGTCATTCTCAAGAATCCAAACATTGGTAAATTTCGCAATGCTTGTAAAATACTTAGGCTTATTTTTTTCTAATGCATAGAATCGGTGAATACCATTTTGAATTGCACCATAAACTTCCCCGTTTTTTTTTAAAACAAAGACTTCTAAAGAATTTTTGTCAAGTTTTCTAATTGCCTTATAGGACATTTTACAAACACCATCTCGAAACATTGATACGAAATCTGATTTTGAATTTGTGATCCCAGCAGTATCATGATAAAATTCAAAATTACCACTAACAAGATTTTCAAACTGACTAATATCACAAGTATTGAACCCAATATTAAATAATAAACTATCTTTTGATTTTAGAACTTTAAATATTTCGGATGATTTTTGTACTTGTGAGAATCCAATAATTGAACTTAAGCTAATAATAACTAATAGGAACTGTTTTTTCATTTTAAAATTTACTTAAAGAGAGCTAAAATCTGAAATTGTTACAGTAATGAATTAATATTTCAGCTTACTACTGGATATAAAAAATTAAAAAATGCTTAACTATTACCTAAAAGTTAATTTACTAATTCGTCCATTACCAGCAGCGTAAGCAATAGAGTCGTTTACAAAACGTATGGTATAAAAACTAGAGTCGCTTAAGTGTTTCCAGGTATTTCCAGCATCTGCACTATAGTCAATTCCTTTAAAACCAATAGCTACTAATTTTTTAGCATTACTATTTGGCACATATTGCACACAACTTCTATAACCAGGATTTTGGGTATTTACAACTAATTGCCAAGTTTTACCACCATCTTTGGTACGTATTTTATTAGCAGTATTAGCTTCTGGTTTGGTATAATCGCCACCAATTGCAAATCCGTTTTTGGCATCGTAAAAAGCTAAGGAATACATACCTGTTGTTTCTAAACCTTGTACAATTGGAGTATTATAAACCTCCCAAGTTTTTCCTTTATCTGGCGAAAACAAGATTCTACTAGACTTCCCTCCTGTAGCTACCCAAGTTTTGTCTCCTTTAATAGCAATATTGGTATCGCTAGCTGCAAATGCAGCTTCGCCTTCTTCTTTTTCTGGCAATAAAGAACAATTAATTTTTTCCCAAGTTTCTCCTCCGTTTCTTGTAATTATAATACTCATACAAGCATCTGTAGGATCGCCAATTGCTATTCCTTCCTGGTTATTCCAAAATGCTAAAGCATCGTAAAATGCTTTTTCGTTATTTTCTTGATATACTAATTCTCCGTTTTTATATAGTTTGGCCGGAGACGCTATGGTAATCGCAAATATATCTTGCTTTATTTTATTATTGGAAGCATTTACTACAGCTAAGGCTCTAAAATTATTGTTTCCTATTGTATCTATATTCGCTTTTTTATGTAAAAACGAAACTTTATTAAAAACGGTATCTGTTAAATTAAGTTTATAGAATTCTCCTTTAGAAGTTGCAGCATATACTGCTTGCTTTGTTACTTCAAGTGCGCGAATATTTAATAAAGTATCTGCTAATAATGTTTTAATTTCAACCGAATTAATGCTTTTAGCTTCTTTAGTATTAATATTTGTTTTACAGGATAAAAAGAAAAATGCGTATATTAAGCAAGGTATAAAAGCTTTCATAAATTAAGTATCATTTGGTTTTACAAAATATAGAATAAAATACAGTAAGCTAAATTATGCTATACGTGTAATTTTAGCACCAATAGCACGTAAACGCTCGTCTATGTTTTCGTAACCTCTATCTATTTGTTCTATATTATGAATGGTAGATGTTCCTTTTGCAGATAAGGCTGCAATTAATAACGAAACTCCAGCTCTAATATCTGGCGATGTCATGGTAGTTGCCTTTAGTTGCGATTTAAAATCGTGACCAATTACTGTTGCTCGATGTGGATCGCAAAGAATAATTTTTGCTCCCATATCTATTAATTTATCAACAAAAAACAAGCGGCTTTCAAACATTTTTTGATGTACTAAAGCACTTCCTCTTGCTTGCGTTAATATTACCAATACAATACTTAATAAGTCTGGTGTAAATCCAGGCCAAGGCGCGTCTGCAATAGTTAATATAGAACCATCTATATAGCTTTGTATTTCGTATCCATTGGTATGTGCTGGTATATAGATATCGTCGCCACGTTTTTCTAAAGTGATTCCTAGTTTTCTAAAAACGTTAGGGATTTGCCCTAAATCGTCCCAACTTACATTGGTTATGGTTAATTCGCTTTTAGTCATTGCTGCTAGACCAATCCAACTTCCAATCTCAATCATATCTGGAAGCATTCTATGCTCGGTTCCTGCTAATGCATCTACACCTTCAATAATTAGCATATTAGAGCCTACTCCTTTAATATTGGCTCCCATTCTATTAAGCATTTTACATAATTGTTGTAAATAGGGCTCGCAAGCTGCATTATATATTGTGGTTGTTCCTTCGGCTAAAACAGCTGCCATTACTATGTTTGCTGTTCCGGTTACAGACGCTTCGTCTAGTAACATATAGGTGCCTTTTAATTTTTTGGCCTCAACGCCATAAAAATATTCTTCTTTATTATATCTAAATGTTGCTCCTAGATTTATAAAACCTTCAAAGTGTGTATCTAGTCTACGTCTTCCTATTTTATCTCCTCCTGGTTTTGGTATATACCCTTTTCCAAATCTTGCTAATAATGGTCCTACAATCATTATAGAACCTCTTAAGCCTTTACCGTCTTCTTTAAATTGTTGGGATTCTAAGTATTCTAAGTTTACTTCATTCGCCTGAAAAGTATAAGACCCTTTAGCTATTTTAGTAACTTTTACACCCAGTTTTTTTAATAACTCGATTAGCTTATTTACATCTACAATATCTGGTATATTATTTATGGTTACCAGTTCTGGTGTTAATAATACTGCACATAAAATTTGTAAAGCTTCGTTTTTTGCTCCTTGTGGTTGTATTTTTCCTTTTAGCTTTTGGCCTCCTTCAATAATAAATGTTCCCATGAAATACTAATAACGTTTTCGGTTTCTGTTTTGATTACTATTGCTTCCTTTTTTATGATGCGATTTTTTATTATTGGAATTGTACTTCTTTTTGCTTCGCATTAAGCTTGAAAAATCAGCCAAATCTTCGGTTGAATTTTTTAGATTTATTTTACCATCCGACAGTTCAAATAAATGGTTAAAAATCACGTCGTCTTCTACAGTATCTTTATTCCAATTAAGAAAACATTTTTTCATGTGATTGGCAATGGTATACACTAAGGCTTCTTTTAATTCGCCATCTTCCCAAGTGTTTGCAACATCTATCATGGTTTTTATATTGTTACCATAAAAGCGATATTTTGGATAATTTTGTGGGTATTTTAAAACCTCTGGTCTTGCGTATAATTCTTCTCTAGAAGGCTCGTCGAAAGGAGAGTCTACATCAATATCGAAATCTGCCATTATAAAAAACTGATCCCAAAGTTTATGTTGAAAATCGGGAACATCTCTTAAATGCGGTTGCATATTTCCCATTACCGAAATTATAGCTTTAGCAAGCTTGTTGCGTTCTTCTTTTGTTTCTCGGGTTTTAGCATGGTTTATCATTTTTTGTAAATGACGTCCATATTCTGGAATAATTAAATGTTCACGCTCTGTGTTGTATTCTAATGTGTCTATCAAAATAAAGTGTAGTGTTATGTTTTAGCAGGTAGTGTATCTGCTGGTGCAAAGTACGAAAAAAAACTAAAGACTAATAACGCCTTCAACATTTTCTGTAACTTCTTTGTATTTTG
Source organism: Oceanihabitans sp. (assembly GCA_049614585.1). Classification (GTDB taxonomy): domain Bacteria; phylum Bacteroidota; class Bacteroidia; order Flavobacteriales; family Flavobacteriaceae; genus Oceanihabitans. Next base: position 430 of record JBMZDY010000166.1, on the reverse strand, counting down.
CAATAACCGCTTCTGGGTCTTGCATTAATACATGAATAGAAATACTAGTATACTTTCCGTTTTTAGATTCTTTAGTATTAATTACTGCTCCCATATTATTAAATAAGGCTTCAATTTCATTAATTTTCTGAATTTCAGATTTTACAATAAATTTATATAAATATTTCGATGGCCATGAAGCGGTATCGTACAATTGCTCTTTTAGTTTTTTGTAAAATTCTTCTGGGTTTTGTTTTGTGCTCATAATTAAAAAAATAGAATGCAAAGATACAGTTTCCTTTACATTTTTTATTTAAAATATAAATTCCGATTTTTACACCATAAATAATACCCAATTTGAAGACGAAGAAAATTGTTATTACTGGAGGACCTGGAACTGGAAAATCTTCTATTATAAATGAATTAATAAAACGAGGCTATGGTTGTTTTG
>JBMZDY010000165.1:0-4995 GCA_049614585.1 Oceanihabitans sp. | reverse complement strand
TAGACACACTATTTCTCTGAATTGGTGTGCTTCCTATTCGTCTTGAGTAAAACAAATTTCCTTTAGAAAATAAATCTACACCTTCGGTAAAAAATTGTCTTTGTTCGGAATATTGTTGTTCAAAAGGACCAAGATTTAGTTGTACATTATCGAAACCTGCTTGGCTAAAATCTGGTATTAGTGTTGCGTCTAGCGTAAAGTTTTCACTAACACCATATTTTAAATCTAAACCTAAATTGTAATCTTCGTTTGTTTTACCATCAAAAGAGTTTATTACTGCAGATGCAAAAGGATAAAAACTAAGTCGAGTAGGAGGTTTAATGTTTTGAATTCCTGTTAATTCGCCATGATACAAGCCAATGTTTCCTTTTGTTCTATCTAAAGGATTCCAAGTATATTGAGAATTGTCTGTTCTAAATCTTCTATGAAATTGTATTCCCCAAGTTTGAATTTCTTCATTAGAAAAACGCAATGCAGAGTAGGGTATTTTTACTTCTACAATCCAACCATCGTCCACTATTTTTGTTGCACTTTCCCAAACAGCATTCCAACCAAAATCTTCATTTATTGTTGGGTTTGCTATTGCATCTGCTTGGTTTCCTGTTGGAAAAACAAAAAACTCTACATCGTTTTGTGCGTCGTTATTTGGGTTTAAAACAATCCCGAAAAAATCGGATATTCCAAAGTCGTCTCTTTGGGTAAATTGTTTCATAATCGCTTCTGGCTTATCGTATAAATAAGCGGCAAAAAAAATGGCATTATCGTTATAAGCTATTTTTACTTTTGTTTGTTGATGCGCTTTAGGTTTTACGCCCATTTCTGGCCTAAATTGTGTAAAATTGGTTGCAACTTCGGCATTAATCCATGCTTCATCGTCTAGAATTGCATCAATTTTTGGCGCATTATCTGTTCTTTTTATATGTATAGATTTTTTTTCCTGTGCTTGTAAGGAAAAACTAAAAAATACAATACTAGCTACTATTAGGGAATATTTCATTAGTGTTTATAGGTTGGCTATTGTAAAGACTATAACAATTTTAAATTGTTACAGAAATTGTAACAAAACTAGAACTATTGCAATATTTTTTTAATAAACAAAAGTTAAAAAGCATTAAAGAAATGTTAATGTTTGTGGTGGGTTTCAAGCGCTTAAAATTTAATTTATTTGAATAAATTCTCCTCCCATTATTTTGTAGGTATTCCCTTGTATTGTAATAGTTTGGCCTTCTAGCATGTTTGCAATACTAATAATATCTTCTTCTATAGTATGAATACTTCCTTTTGTTTTCCATGCCATTTTTAAATAGTCTGTTAAAATAAAACCTTCAAAGCCACAAAGTATAATGTGAATTGGATGTTTAAAATCTTTTAATAGTTCGATGTCTCTTACAGGAGAATCGCTGTCTGCTATTAATATTAGGCTGGTAAATGGTTCTGCCATTTTTGATGCAGTAAGTATGGCTTCCATATCGTTTTCTTCACAATCGCCACCGTTGCCAGCTGCTGATACTTTAGCAACTAAATTGTTTAATTTATTAGTGTCTGTTGCATTCGAATAATAAATTCCTCCAGTAGCACCAATTGTTTTTTCATTGTCTTCTAAGGCATCTCCATCGTTAAAAAAAGTAAATTGAATATTTTTTTCTTTAATAATATTTAAAGTATACCATATAGAAAGTTCTGCTGTATAAGGGCTCATGCTTCCGGTTAAGTCGCAAACTACCAATTTGTTTTCCCAATTATTTCTATTAAAAACTTTCGAAATAACATTGTTTTCGTTATTCATTTCTAAAGCATCTATATATTCTTTTAGTTCTACTTTTTTACATTCTTCTAGCGTTAGTTTTAAGCTTTCGCATTTGGTTTTAAAGCGCGCTTCTTCTTCTTTTAATCTTTTTTCTTCAGCAGCAATTCGCAATGCTTCTATTTCTTTTCTTCTTTCAATTTCTGCTGTTCCTAAGTAGCTATAACCTAGTTTTATATGTGAAGTTCCTTTAGAATATTTAGATTCGAATTTAGCATATTTGTTATTATAGGTGAAATTTAAGGTATAGGTATCTCCTTTAGGAACATAGACGTGTATACTACCATTTTTATTGGTTATTGTTTTAATAGATTTTTTGCTTTTCTCGCCTGTAATTGTGGTAACCTCGTTTGCTAATGGTCCATTTTTTATGTTTTTAAGATTTATTTTTACCGAAGCATAGTAGGTTTTATTTTTAATAGGCGTCTTCATTCTAGAAGATTTCAAGAATAGCGTATCTGGAAGCGTAGTTTTAAAGTTATCTAACTTTTGCCTTTCTTTAGTAGACATGGCAAATTTTTTATCCATCTCTAACATATTTGGAGAATATGTATAAACATTAGTAATTGTACCTCCTTTAATATTTGGTACTCTAATTTCTCTTTCTTTAGCGTAATTAGATATTTTTAAATTATAGATCGCATTATTTGGTAAAGAAAACTGTGCAGTTCCTTTGGTGTCGCTAGTAGTTGTATATGTTTTACCGCTTGATTTTGAGGTTATTTTAACGGTTTTGTTATGAAAATAACCACCGTTTTTATTTTCAAGAATAATTATTAAATCTACAAAGTTATCTTGAGCAAAAGCACTTGTGTTTATTCCTATTATTAAATATAGAATAGCGTAACGTAGTTTCATTAAATATAATTTATGAAATATTTAACGACTAAGTTTTAGTATTATTGTTTTTAAAAGGATGCTAAAAAGGTATAGTTAATTAGTCTATTAAAATCTCTAATATTTGAATTGCTGCATCACTAATTTTAGTTCCAGGCCCAAAAACGGCAATGGCACCTGCATCGAATAAATATTGGTAATCTTGTTTTGGTATTACACCACCAACAATAACCATAATGTCTTCGCGACCATAGTTTTTAAGCGATTCGATAACTTTAGGGACTAGTGTTTTATGTCCTGCTGCTAAAGAAGATACACCAAGAATATGCACATCGTTTTCAATGGCTTGTTTTGCAGCCTCTTCTGGTGTTTGAAAAAGCGGACCAATATCTACATCGAAACCTACGTCTGCATAACCAGTTGCTACTACTTTAGCGCCACGATCATGACCATCTTGCCCCATTTTTGCAATCATTATACGTGGTCTTCTACCATCTTGTTCGGTAAATTTATCTGCTAGTTCTTTTGCTTTTGCAAAAGATTTGTCGTCTTTTATTTCTTTACTATACACACCTGAAAATGATTTTATTTGCGCTTTGTAACGTCCGAATTCTGCTTCTAAAGCATCACTAATTTCTCCTAATGTTGCTCTTTCTCTCGCCGCATCTACTGCTAAAGATAATAGATTTTCTTTTCCTGTTTTTGCAGCTTCTGTTAATTTTTTTAAAGCTTGTTTTACTTTTTCGGTATTTCTTTCGACTTTTATTTTAGTTAAACTAGCTATTTGTTGGTTTCTTACTGTTTGGTTATCTACTTCTAAAGTTGCAATAGCATCTTCTTGTTCTAGTTTATATTTATTTACACCTACTATAATATCTTGGTTAGAATCTATTCGTGCTTGTTTTCTTGCGGCAGCTTCTTCAATTCTAATTTTTGGTATTCCTGCTTCTATGGCTTTTGTCATTCCGCCTAGTTCTTCTACTTCTTCAATAAGAGACCAAGCTTTTTGTGCGATATCGTGCGTAAGTTTTTCTACATAATAACTTCCTGCCCAAGGATCTACTGTTTTTGTGATATTGGTTTCTTCTTGTAGAAAAATTTGTGTGTTTCTTGCTATTCTAGCAGAAAAATCTGTTGGTAATGCAATCGCTTCGTCTAGTGCATTGGTATGCAACGATTGTGTACCACCAAAAGCTGCAGCGGCAGCTTCTATAGTAGTTCTAGCAACATTATTAAAAGGATCTTGCTCGGTTAAACTCCAACCAGAGGTTTGGCAATGCGTACGTAAAGCTAAAGATTTTGGGTTTTTAGGATTAAATTGTTTTACTAATTTTGCCCATAACATTCTAGCTGCACGCATTTTAGCAATTTCCATAAAATGATTCATACCAATGGCCCAAAAAAAGGAAAGTCTAGGAGCAAAGGTATCTATGTCCATTCCTGCGGCTAACCCTTTTCTAATATATTCTAAACCATCTGCTAAGGTATAAGCCAGTTCTATATCGCAGGTTGCGCCTGCTTCTTGCATGTGGTAACCAGAGATGCTAATACTATTGAATTTTGGCATGTTTTTACTGCTAAATTCAAAAATATCGGAAATAATTTTCATAGAAGGAGTAGGAGGATAGATGTACGTATTTCGTACCATAAACTCCTTTAAAATGTCATTTTGTATGGTTCCAGAAAGTGCTTCGGGTTTAACACCTTGTTCTTCTGCTGCAACAATATAAAAAGCAAGTATTGGAAGTACGGCTCCATTCATAGTCATAGAAACCGACATTTTATCTAATGGTATTTGGTCGAATAACACTTTCATGTCTTCTACCGAGTCTATTGCTACACCCGCTTTACCAACGTCTCCAACAACACGTTCGTGATCGCTATCGTAACCTCTATGCGTTGCCAAATCGAATGCAACAGAAAGGCCTTTTTGTCCAGCAGCAAGGTTTCTTCTGTAAAATGCATTACTTTCTTCGGCAGTTGAAAAACCTGCGTATTGGCGAATAGTCCATGGTCTTCTTACATACATGGTGCTATAAGGGCCTCTTAAATTTGGAGCTATTCCTGCTGCAAAATTAAGGTGTTCTAAATTGGTTAAATCTTCTTTAGTATAATTCGATTTAACTGGTATTCCTTCGGCAGTTTGAGCTTCTTTACTTGTTACAGTATTTTGGTTGCTCGAAGCTGACTTTAAGGTGATATGTTGCAGGTTTTTACGCATTAAATAGGTTTTTATTTTTATATATTTGTTGATTAAACAACCAATTAATACATCAACAAGGCTATTTACTGCATTCATGAGCTAAAAAACGTCCATTTTATATGATTTTTAAATAACGCCTGTAAAAGCCGAA
>JBMZDY010000164.1:0-5064 GCA_049614585.1 Oceanihabitans sp. | reverse complement strand
AAATTGCTTCAAAAGGAAAATAATTATTTAAAATCGGTATTGTTAAATAATACCATTAACGATACGGTATCTAAAATAAAATATGCTATTACCGATTCGGCTTTTCAAATTACTCCAGCAATAGTAATTAAAAATAGTTATGCTTTAAATAACAATATATTATTACTTAATAAAGGAAAAAAAGATAGTATAGAGCAAGATTTTGGTGTGATAACTTCAGAAGGTGTTTTGGGTATTATAGACCAAACTAGTAATCGTTTTGCTACGGTAATTTCGGTTTTAAACACCAAAAACAAAATAAGTGCACAATTAAAAAAAACCAAGCATTTTGGAACCTTGCAATGGAATGGTACTTCGCCAGAATATGTACAGTTAATAGACATCCCTTCTAAAGTTAAATTGCAACAAGGAGATACTATAACTACAAGTGGTAGATCGGCAATTTTTCCAAAAGGAATACCAATAGGTAGCATAGAAAACTTTCATCTAGATACTGCCGAAAATTTTTACGAAATAGAGGTAAAACTATTTACAGACATGACTAATGTAGAGCATGTTTACATTATAAAAAATAAGCATGCTACAGAAATTAATAACCTATTAAATAATAATAATGAATAGGGTGTTTTCGTATAATATAGCTCGATTTATTCTGCTAGTATTGGTGCAAATAGTGGTATTAAACCATATTAATTTTATGGGGTATATAAACCCGTATTTATATGTATTGTTTATACTTTTATTTCCTGTAAAAAATAATAGAACCGTTTTTTTACTGCTAAGTTTTTTATTAGGAATAACTATAGATATGTTTGTAGACTCTGGAGGAATACATGCAGCAGCATGTGTAACAATAGCATATTTGCGTCCAGCGGTTTTAAAGTTTTGTTTTGGTACTGTTTACGAATATCAAAATATAAAATTTAATCAAATAGAGTTTGGCCCAAAAATCACTTACATAAGTGTACTAGTATTACTTCATCATTTCATATTATTTGTTTTAGAATTTTTTAACTTTTCTCAAATAATTTTATTGCTTCAAAAAACGTTATTTTCAAGTATTTTCACCATTATATTATGTGTATTAATTAGCATCTTGTTTAGCAAGAAATCCAAATGAGAAAATTTTTACTCTTTTTAGTTATTATAGGTGTTGGCTTATTATTTATTACAAGGTTGTTTTATTTACAAGTTTATAATTCTAATGCCAATAACTTGCTAGACGATAATGCTATTAGAAAAGTTTACGATTACCCCAAAAGAGGATATGTATACGATAGAAATGGCAAATTGTTAGTTTCCAATCAGCCATCTTACGATGTAATGGTAATTCCTAGAGAAGTAAAAGCTTTAGACACGCTAGAGTTTTGCCAATTACTTAAAATAGATAAGCCACAGTTTGTTATTAAATACGAAAAAGCGCGAAGGTATTCCCCTAGATTGCCATCGGTATTTATTGCACAACTTTCTAAAGAGGACTATGCAGTATTACAAGAAAAAATGCGAAAATTTGAAGGTTTTTATATACAAAAACGTTCTTTAAGAAATTACGAAACCACAATTGGTGCGAATGTACTAGGAGATATAGGTGAGGTTAACCAAAGAATAATGAATAAAAAGCCCTATTATAAAATGGGCGATTTAATAGGAATGCAAGGTATAGAAGCTTCTTACGAAAATATATTACGAGGCATTAAAGGTGTAAAATATATACAAAAAGATAGATTTAACCGAAACATTGGCCCTTTTAAAAATGGTAAATACGATACGTTACCCGAATCTGGAAAAGACATTAATATTACTATAGACGCTACTTTACAAGCATATGGCGAAATATTAATGCAAAATAAACGAGGCGGTATTATTGCCTTAGAGCCAAGTACAGGCGAAATACTATCTATGGTAGCAGCACCTACTTACAATCCCAATTTATTAGTAGGTAGAAATAGATCTAAAAATTTCACTAAACTGTATAACGATTCGATTGCAAAACCATTATTTAATAGAAGTTTACAAGGAGTTTATGAGCCTGGTTCACCATTTAAACTAATGAATGCATTAGTAGCTTTACAAGAAGGAGTGGTAACCGTAAACGAAAAAATAACTTGTCATCATGGGCTTAAATATGGGAATAGAACTTTAGGTTGCCATTGTGGAGGAGGCTCCAGAGATATGTCTTTAGGAATTCAAAAATCGTGTAATGCATATTTTGGAACCATTTACAGAAGAATATTAGACAAACCAGAAAACGCATCGATAGGTATAGACATTTGGAGCAAACATGTAAAAAGTTTTGGCTTGGGTAATTTTTTAAATAACGATTTATATGTAGGGCAAAAAGGAAGAATACCAAATAGAGCATATTATAAAGGTATTTATCCTAAAACATTTTATTCTACCTATACCATTTCTAATGCTATAGGGCAGGGAGAGGTCGCAACAACACCAATACAGTTAGCAAATATGGTAGCCGCTATTGCAAACAGAGGTTATTTTTACACACCACATATAATAAAGTCTATTAAAGGCGAAAAACTGCCAAGTGCTTTTACAACACCAAAACACACTACTATAGACAAGCAACATTTTAATCCTGTTATAGAAGGTATGCTTAATGTATATAAATATGGTACCGCTTCCCATTTACAAATACCAGGAATAGAAATTTGTGGAAAAACAGGAACAGTAGAAAATTTTGTAAAAATAGATAGTGTAAAAACACAACTTACAGATCACTCTATATTTGTTGCTTTTGCACCAAAAGAAAACCCTAAAATAGCTTTAGCAGTTTTTGTTGAAAATGGCTATTGGGGAGGTCGCTATGCTGGTAAAATAGCAAGTTTAATGATTGAAAAATATTTAAAAGGAAAAATTACTAGAACCGACCTAGAAGATTGGGTGTTAACCCATAGCTTAGAAAACGAATATCAAAAACCATATTCAGGAATTCCTTTTAAAATTAATGGCGAAACTACCTTACAGGTAATACCAGAAGAAGTATCGAATAAATTAAAAGACAAAATAAAAAAATTAGAGTAATAGCTTATGTTTAGACAAACCGATAGGCATTTTAAATTCGATTGGATAAGCATTATTTTGTTTTTATGCTTAGTAGTTTTTGGATGGATAAATATTTTATCGGCATCGCATACTGGCGATACCATAAACTACCTCGATTTTTCACAACCATACGGAAAACAACTTGTGTTTATTGGTTTAAGTATATTGTTAATTGTTTTTATATTATCTATAGATGCTAAGTTTTACGAGCGTTTTTCTAGTGTTATCTTTATAATTTCTATGCTGTCGCTTATAGGCTTGTTTCTATTTGGTAAAAGTGTAAATGGCGCAACATCTTGGTATGGAATAGGAGGGATTACCATTCAGCCAAGCGAGTTTGCAAAAACCGCAACAGCATTGGCAGTAGCTAAATATATAAGCGATTTACATACCGACATTCGAACCCTTAAAGACCAATTAAGAATTTTTGCTATTATACTTTGCCCTGCAATATTAATATTATTGCAAAATGATGCAGGAAGTACTATAGTGTATATTGCCTTCTTCTTTGTTTTATATCGCGAAGGGTTACCCAAAATTTACTTATATATAGGCTTGTCTTTAATTTTAATAGCAGTTTCTGCTTTAAAATTTGGAGCAATAATTACTGCAGTAACTTGTGTGTTTTTGTTATTAATATATCATTTTACAAGAAAAAAAAAGCCAGCAATATTGCAAACTGTTATAATTGCAATAACCGCTTTAATTATAGCTTTTGGTGTTAAGTTTTTTTACCAAAAAGTATTACAACCACACCAACAAGACCGAATAAGTTTGTGGCTACGACTAGAGAAGAACCCGCAAAAAATAGAGCAAATGCGACGCGATATTCTTTATAATCTTTACGAATCGGAAAAAGCAATAAGCTCTGGAGGTTTTTGGGGTAAAGGATTTTTAGAAGGCACCAGAACCACAGGTAAATTTGTTCCAGAACAACATACAGATTATATATTTAGTACCGTTGGCGAAGAATGGGGTTTTTTGGGTTGTGCTCTTGTAGTGTTTGTTTTTGTATTATTGTTACTACGTATTTTGCATTTAGCAGAATTGCAAAAATCGCATTTTAGTAGAATATATGGCTATGCAGTGGCTTCTATATTGTTTCTTCATTTTTTAATTAATATTGGTATGGTTATGGGGCTTATTCCTACCATTGGCATCCCATTGCCGTTTTTTAGTTATGGTGGTTCCGGCCTCTGGGGCTTTACTATTTTATTATTTATTTTTATAAAATTAGATTCAAATAGAATAAACGAATGGTAATGCTTTTTTGGTAAAAAATAATCCTTTATGCCGTTTATAGAATAAATTTGCACTTTATCTATGTTTTTGTAAAATCAATTTTCATTGTATGAAAACAAATTAATAAATACCATATTTGGTTATACTTCATAATAAGTATATATTATTTATTAATTAAAAATATTTTACAATGAAAAAATTATTAGCAGAATTTATTGGTACTTTTTGGTTAGTACTAGGTGGTTGTGGTAGTGCGGTTTTAGCTGCAGGAGTTTCAGATATAGGAATTGGTTTAGTAGGCGTTTCTCTTGCTTTTGGTTTAACAGTATTAACTGGTGCTTATGCATTAGGACCAATATCTGGAGGGCATTTTAATCCAGCTGTTTCTATAGGTTTGTTTGTAGGAGGACGATTTGACGCAAAAGAATTGCCTGGTTATATTATCGCTCAAGTTTTAGGTGGTATTCTTGGAGCAGGAATATTATACGTAATTGTAAGTAATGCCGAAGGGTTTTCTGGATTTACAGGAGCTGGCGCATTTGCTTCTAACTTTTACAACGCTAATGTATATGGAGTTAATTATGGATTAATAGGCGCTTTAGTAACCGAAATTGTAATGACTTTTATGTTTTTAATAGTAATACTGGGAGCAACTCATAAAAAAGCATCTCCTGGTTTTGCAGGTATGGCAATAGGTTTAGCCTTAACTTTAATTCATTTAATTAGTATTCCTGTTACAAACACTTCTGTTAATCCAGCAAG
>JBMZDY010000163.1:0-5081 GCA_049614585.1 Oceanihabitans sp. | reverse complement strand
AAAAACAATTGTTATTTACCTAAAGGTGTATTAACTTTGTGAGATAAGTATTGAAATTTGTAAATGACTCCTATTGAAGATATTGTAGATGCTTTAGAAAAAAAAATTAGTAAAGTATTGCTAGAACAACAAGAATTAAAGCAAACTAATTTAAAATTACAAGCAACATTGCAAGATTCGCATCAAGAACTTCAAGACCAAAAACAGCAGTTAGTGGTATGGAAAGATAAGTACGAAGCACTTAAAATTGCAAATTCTATGCTTGGCAGTGATAATAATAAACGAGAAACGAAGCTTAAAATAAATACATTAATTCGAGAAATAGATTATTGCATAGCGCAACTTTCGGAATAATGATTGTAGTTTTTTATGGCAGAACAGCTAAAAATAAAGCTTACTATAGCAAATAGAGTATATCCTTTAACTATTAATCCAAGTCAAGAAGAAGGATTACGAAAGGCAGCCAAAAAAATTGAAACTATGATTGCACAGTTTGAGCAAAGTTATTCTGTTCGAGATAAGCAAGATGTTTTAGCCATGTGTGCTTTACAATTTGCCTCGCAAACAGAGCAAAAAATAATACATGAAGAAAATGTAAACCAGCAAATGCACGAAAAGCTAGAAGCTTTAAATAAAATGCTGGAAAACCATTTAACTTCGTAACGTTCTTTAAATAAACAAAGGTTACTGCCTACATTAGTTATTTTTTTTGATAAACTCAACGTTAATTCTTTAAAAAGGGTGAGTTTAAGCTGTAAAAGCGTGCTGTCTTAGAACAGATACTTGATCAGCTTGTTAGCCCTAAACTTGTTTTTTAAGGAGTTTATACAAAACCATAAACCGATGTAGGCTTTTTTTATATATAAACTCAAATCAATAAACATGGACAACCCAATTGTATTGGCAATAATAGGCGTAGTAGTAGGCATCATTATAGGATACATTATAGCAAAAACACTTGAAAAAAATAACGCATCTAAATTAATTAAAAACGCAAAAAAAGCGGCTTCTTCAATTTTAAAAGATGCGAATAGTAAAGGAGATGCGATTAAAAAAGATAAAATTTTACAAGCCAAAGAAAAATTTATCGAATTAAAATCGGAGCATGAAAAAGTAATTTTATCGCGCGATAAAAAAATGGCAGAAGCCGAAAAACGTATTCGAGATAAAGAATCGCAAATCTCTAACGAGCTGTCTAAAAATAAAAAGGCAAATCAAGCTATAGACTCTAAAATTAACGACTACAATCATCGATTAGATATATTAGATAAAAAGCAAGAAGAGGTAGACCGTTTGCATAAAAGTCAAGTAGAGCAATTAGAAGTTATTTCTAGCCTTTCTGCAGATGAAGCAAAATCGCAATTAGTAGAATCTTTAAAAGGAGAAGCTAAAAACGAAGCAATGGCATTTGTGCAAAGTACATTAGAAGAAGCTAAAATGACTGCGCAACAAGAAGCTAAAAAGGTTATTATAAACACCATACAACGTATAGGAACCGAAGAAGCCGTAGACAACTGTGTGTCTGTTTTTAATATAGAAAGCGACGATGTTAAAGGCCGTATTATTGGTAGAGAAGGAAGAAATATACGTGCAATAGAAGCTGCAACAGGAGTAGAAATTATTGTAGACGATACACCAGAAGCAATTATATTATCGTGCTTCGATTCGGTACGTCGTGAAATAGCTCGTTTATCTTTACACAAATTAGTTACCGATGGACGTATACATCCAGCTAGAATTGAAGAAATTGTAAAGAAAACAGAGAAACAGATAGAGCAAGAAATTGTTGAAGTTGGTAAACGTACAGTTATCGATTTAGGAATTCATGGATTACATCCAGAATTAATAAAAATGGTAGGTCGTATGAAGTATCGTTCTTCTTACGGTCAAAACTTATTGCAGCACTCTAGAGAAGTTGCAAAATTATGTGGTGTAATGGCTGCAGAATTAGGCTTAAACCCTAAACTGGCAAAGCGTGCAGGATTGTTACATGATATTGGTAAAGTGCCAGATGCCGAAACCGATATGGAAACGCCACATGCTATACTAGGAATGCAATGGGCAGAAAAGCACGGTGAAAAACCAGAAGTTTGTAATGCAATTGGTGCACACCACGACGAAGTAGAAATGACCTCGTTATTGTCGCCAATTATACAAGTATGCGATGCAATTTCTGGAGCAAGACCAGGAGCTAGACGTCAAGTATTAGACAGTTATATACAACGTTTAAAAGATTTAGAAGATATAGCATTCGGGTTTCAAGGTGTTAAAAAAGCGTATGCTATTCAAGCAGGTAGAGAGTTACGTGTAATAGTAGAAAGCGAAAAAGTTTCCGATCAAAATGCATCCGACTTATCTTTTAATATTTCACAAAAAATACAAACCGATATGACTTATCCTGGGCAAGTTAAGGTTACTGTTATTAGAGAAACTAGAGCAGTTAATATTGCAAAGTAATTTAAATAGCTAAAAAGAGAATTATTTTCTAGGATGATATTCGTGCATAACAGCCTTTAAATGGCTTTTGTCTACATGCATATATATTTCGGTAGTACTAATACTTTCGTGTCCAAGCATAAGTTGAATAGCCCTTAAATCGGCTCCATTTTCAAGTAAATGGGTTGCAAAAGAATGCCTAAATGTATGTGGCGAAATATTTTTATTTAAACTTATTTTTATTGCTAACTGTTTAATTATTGTAAAAACCATAGCTCTAGTAAGCTGTTTACCTCTTCGGTTTAAAAACAAGGTGTCTTGAAATTCTGCTTGTATTGGCTCGTGTAAGCGAACTTGATTTTTATAGGTATTAATTAACTTTTGAGTATTTAAAACAATAGGAACAAAACGTTGTTTATTGCCTTTACCAGTAACTTTTATAAAGCCTTCTTCAAAAAATAAATCCGAAATTTTTAAACCAACTAATTCGCTAACGCGCAAACCACAACTATATAAAGTTTCTAGCATGGCACGATTTCGTTCTCCTTGCGGTTTGCTTAAATCTATGGCACTAATTAAATTATTAATTTCATTTTCCGAAAGTGTATCGGGAAGTTTTCGTCCTATTTTAGGCGATTCAATTAATTCTAAAGGGTTTGTTTGTATGTAATCTTCAAAAATTAAATAATTAAAAAAACTCCTTAAACCAGAAATAATTCTAGATTGCGAACGAGCATTAACCTGTTTTGCAATTTCATAAATAAATTCTTGAATGGTTTCTGTAGTAATATTTAAAGGCGAAATAACCATGTTTTTCTCCTCTAAAAAGCGAATTAATTTTTTTACATCTAAGGTGTAATTAGAAATAGAATGTGCCGATAAACCACGTTCTATCTTTAAGTAATTTGAGAAATCATTAAGCGCATCTTGCCATTTCATACGTACAAAAGTAGTATTTTTATTTATTGAAAAATCTTACAAATATTCATTTTCTAACTATATAGTAATCAGCTTGTTGTGAATAAATTGTGAATAAAGTTGTTAATAAGTGCATTTAAGCTAATCTGTTTGTAAAAAAAAGTACTTAATTTGCATCTGAATTTTATTACAATCAATTTAAAAACTTTAAATTATTTATTATGAAAAAAGTATTATTATTAGCTGCTTTTGCAGTTTTCGGATTAACAAATGTTAATGCACAAGATGAAGAAACTACTGGTGGACAAACAGACAAAGGTAGTTGGTTAATTGAAGCAAACACTGGTTTTGGTGGTGCTCATTCTGCTGATACAGGAATAAGATATAGATCTCAAGGAGATTTTTCATCTTGGAACTTTGGATTAGAAGGTGGTTACTTTGTAATGGATAACTTAGCAGTAAAAGCTGGTTTAGGTTATGGAGGTGCCGACAATGGTGTTTCAGATACAAACACTTTTTCTTATAAAGTTGGAGCAAAATATTATGTAATAGGTATGATTCCAGTAGGAATAGATTATACAGGATCTAGTACAAAAGGAGCTTCTCAAGATCCTAGTTATTTAGGAGTACAAGCTGGTTATGCTTGGTTTTTAGGACAAAATGTTTCTATTGAGCCAGGTTTAAGATACAACCATAGCTTAAATGACAAGTTTACTGAAGATGGATTATTTGAAGTAAACATTGGATTTGCATTACATTTCTAAGAAATTTATTTTCTATAATATTAAAGGAAGCCATTTGGCTTCCTTTTTTTATACTATAACTTTTGTACTTTTACATTATGAAAAAAATAATAGTCATTAATGGCCCCAATCTTAATTTATTAGGTACTCGAGAACCAGAAATTTATGGAAACCTTTCGTTTACAGAGTTTTTAAATGCACTAAAAGGAAAACACAGTACCATACAAATAGATTATTTTCAATCTAATATAGAAGGAGAGCTTATTAATAAACTACACGAAGTTGGTTTTACATACCAAGGTATTGTTTTAAATGCTGCTGCTTATACGCATACTTCTGTTGGAATTGGCGATGCCGTAAAAGCAATTGAAACTCCGGTTGTAGAAGTACATATCTCTAATACTTTTGGAAGAGAAGCGTTTAGGCATACTTCGTACATCTCGGCAAATGCAAAAGGGGTTATTCTTGGTTTTGGTTTACAGAGTTACGAGTTAGCTATACAGAGTTTTATTGCTCAATAGTAAGCGTGTTTAGTAGCTTATTTATAATATTTGTTAAAGTGGTTTGGTCTTGCAAACCACAATTACCTATCGATACGGCATCGTAATAAACAAGCTTTTGTTTTTCGGTATCAAACAATAATAAGTAGATTATATTGTTACTGCTATCTTCATTTAAATACATAGCGATATCGAATGTTAAAAGGTATTTATGGGTTGTATAATTTAAGATACTTTTTGGAAAGAATCTTTTTGGTTTAAAATAGTTATGGTTTAAACTTTCTGCAGTATACCTAATTTTTTTATTGTATTTATTTAAATCCTTTTCATTTAAAATAGTAGCACTTTTAATTATTTTGATTCTGGAATTTTCTAAATTATTTATAACCGTTTTGGGTAAATTATAATTTAATAAATTATTAATAGTTGCTAGATCTATTTTCTCCTGCTTAAAATGTGCTGTATAAACTATAGGAATTAATGC
>JBMZDY010000162.1:0-5090 GCA_049614585.1 Oceanihabitans sp. | reverse complement strand
TTTTGTTTGTAACAAAAAGGTTGGTAATATTACTAATTATTAAAACATAACCTTAAACCATGATTAAACGCTTTTTAAGTTTCGAGTGGAAACAGTTTACAAGAGCTTCCTATTTTCAAAAAGGCCTTGCTATTAAAATTTTATTGCTTTTAGGTGCTATATATTTTGGCGGAATGGCAATAATAATGGGAGGTGCTATGTTTTTTATTTTAAAAGAAGCAGTTCCAGAAACCAATCCTATTGTTACTGTAAATAACTTTATTATTTATTGGTTTTTGTTTGAAATGCTTATACGCTATTTTATGCAGCAACTACCTGTAATGAATGTAAAGCCTTTAATGACTATTCCTATTAATCGCGATACGGTAATTCATTATTTATTAGGAAAAACTACCCTGTCCTTTTTTAACTTTTTATCTCTTTTATTTTTTCTACCTTTTTGTGTAGTATTATTAGTAAAGGGATATCCTGCGGTACAAGTGCTGTGTTGGTTTTTATCAATTTTATGTTTAACCCTTTCTATAAATTATCTTAATTTTTTAGTAAATAAAAGCAATACCGTATTTTATATTATAGCCACTTTGCTATTTACTTTAGTAGGCTTAGAGTATTTCGAAATTTTTGCTATTTCAAAACCAATTGGCGCAGCTTTTAATACGCTTTATACGCATCCTTTTTTATTAATTTTACCAGTTTTATTAGTGGTAGTATTGTATTATTTAAATTTTAAATACATAAAAAAAGGTTTTTATTTAGACGGTGCTGTTTCCAAAAAAATAAAAGAAGTGAATGCTTCAGATCTTTCTTGGATGGATCGCTTTGGTAGTATTGCTCCGTTTTTAAAAAACGATATGAAACTTATTTGGCGTAATGTTAGACCAAAGCAAGTAATGATGATGTCGTTTATATTTTTGTTTTACGGATTAATATTTTACACGCAAGAAGTTTATAGAGAAATGCCTGCCATGTTAGCTTTTGCATCTATGTTTGTAACAGGTGGGTTTTTAATGACGTTTGGGCAGTTAGTTCCTTCTTGGGATAGCGAATATTATAAATTGCTAATGAGTCAGAATATTCCGTATAGAAAATATTTAGAATCCAAATGGTATTTAATGGTAGTAGCAGTAGCAATTTCTTTTGTATTAAGTATTCCGTATTTATATTTTGGATGGAAAATATTCGGGATGATAGCTGCTGGAGCACTATTTAATATCGGTTTAAATTCCTTTCTAGTATTATTTGGTGGTGTACTAAACCGCGTACCAATAGAATTAAATGTAAAAGCAAAAGCCTTTAGTAATACCAACGGTTTTAACCCAACACAAATGCTAATTGCTTTACCAAAACTACTATTGCCAATGCTATTGTTTTATATACCATATAAAATTTTCAATTTTGAAGTAGGACTTATTGTTTTAGCAATGAGTGGCGTATTGGGAATTGTGTTTAAAAATTTCTTTTTAAGTAAAATTGAAAAAATGTACCAAAAAGGAAAATATAAAACAGTTGCAGCTTATAGCGAAAAAAACTAATTAGAATAAAACCGAAAACGGTATGATAATAACAACAAACCTTACAAAAAAATACAACGAAAACCTAGTATTAAACATAGAAAACTTAGAAATCCCTAAAGGGCAAAGTTTTGGATTAGTAGGAAATAATGGCGCAGGAAAAACTACCTATTTTAGTTTGCTATTAGATTTAATACAACCAACAACTGGGCAAATACAAAACAAAGATATACTGGTTCACGAAAGCGAAGCATGGAAACCATTTACCTCTGCTTTTATAGACGAAAGTTTTTTAATAGGTTACTTAACCGCCGAAGAATATTTTTATTTTATTGGCGAATTAAGAGGGCAAAACAAAGCAGACGTAGATACATTAGTAGCGCAATTCGAAGATTTTTTCCATGGTGAAATATTGGGGCAAAAAAAATATTTACGCGATTTAAGTAAGGGAAATCAAAAAAAAGCAGGTATCGTAGCAGCCTTAATTGGTAATCCAGAAGTTATAATACTAGACGAGCCATTTGCAAATTTAGATCCAACAACACAAATACGTTTAAAGCAAATAGTTAAAAACTTAGCACAAAAACAAGGGGTTACAGTACTTATTTCTAGTCACGATTTATTGCATGTAACCGATGTTTGCGAGCGTATAGTTGTATTAGAAAAAGGCGAAGTTGTAAAAGATTTAAAAACAAGTGAAGCCACTTTAAAAGAATTAGAAGCTCACTTTTCTGGATCAGAAATAGTTTAAAAACGGCAGCTTATTATACCTAAATAAAAAAAATGCGTATTTTTACGTGCTTATGCGGTATTTGTAAAATAATTGCTAATTAAAACAGTTATTTTATAGCATATTAAAAAGGAAGCATACATACATGAAAAAAGCATATAAAATTATATTAGGATTACTAGTAACAGCAACAATAATAAGTAGCTGTTCTAGAAAAAAAGACACTTTTTTAAGTAGAAATTACCACGCACTTTCTGCAAGAGACAACGCACTTTTTAATGGTTTTAATGCACTACAAGCTGGTAGAGAAACCTTAAACCAAACCTATGTAGATAATTACTGGGAAATATTACCAATAGAGCGATTAGAAGTTTCAGAAGAAGTGATTTTACCAGGTCAAAGCGAAAACGAAAACTTTAATAGAGCCGAAGAAAAAGCAGTAATTGCTATTCAAAAACACGGCATGAATATTAAAGGTAAAGAAGCAAATCCACAAATAGACGAAGCATATTTACTTTTAGGAAAAGCGCGTTATTTCGACCAACGATTTGTACCAGCTCTAGAATCTTTCAACTATATATTATACAAATACGCAGCAAGTAACAAAATTAATCAAGCTAAAATTTGGCGAGAAAAAGTTAATATTCGCTTAGAAAACGAAGGTCTTGCAATTAAAAACTTAAAACGCCTTTTAGAACAAGAAACACTAGAAAAACAAGACTTAGCAGATGCTACTTCTATGTTAGCACAAGCATACATAAACACAAAATCTATAGATAGTGCCTTAACCCAAATAGATATAGCAGCCAACGCAACAAAAAACAACGACGAACGCGGAAGATATCGTTTTATACAAGGGCAACTATATAATAAATTAGGCGATAAAGATAGTGCAAACATTGCTTTCGATCGTGTAATAGATTTAAATAGAAAAACACCACGAGTATACCTTATAAGCGCGCATATAGAAAAAGCAAAAAATTTCGACTATAATAGCGGAAACAAAGAAACGTTTTTAGAATTACTAACTAAACTAGAAGAAAATCGCGAGAACCGACCATTTTTAGACAAAATATACTACCAAATAGCAGACTACCATTTACAAAACAAAAGCGACTCTTTAGCAATAGCATATTATAACAAATCGCTAAAAGCAAATGCACAAGACAAGGTGTTAAAAGCAAAAAGCTACCAAACACTAGGCGAATTGTATTTTAATAATACCGAGTATAAAGAAGCAGGAGCATATTACGATAGTACAATGACTAACCTTGTAGAAAACTCTAAACCGTATCGCGTAATAAAACGCAAACGAGAAAACTTAGACGATGTTATAAGGTATGAAGACATTGCAAAAAACAACGATAGTATATTAACTATGGTTGCTATGCCAGCCGAAGAAAAGATGGCATTCTATCAAAAATATATCGATAAATTAAAAGCAATAGCAGCAGCCGAAAAAGAAAAACAAGAAATTGCCGAGCTTAATAAAGGATTAGTAAAGGCAAATACCAAAAGAAATACAATGGGACTTTCTAATTCGAAAGAAAAAAGAGGAGGACCAAATGCAGGAAACGCTTCGTCGTTTTATTTTTACAATCCAACAACAGTGGCATATGGTAAAAACGAATTTGATAGAGTATGGGGAAACAGAAAACTTGCAGATAATTGGAGGTGGTCTAGCAAAAAACAATCTGGTGTATTAGCAAGTAACGAGTCTGTAGCAACAGCAAACGCTACCAACGAAGAGTTGTACAATCCTAAATTTTATATAGATCAGTTGCCAAAAGAACAAAAAGAGATAGACAGTATAGTAAAAGAAAGAAACTATGCATACTACCAATTAGGATTAATCTATAAAGAAAAATTTAAAGAATACACCTTAGCAAAAACAAAATTTAATCAATTACTAGATAACAATCCAGAAGAAAAATTAATACTGCCAACCAAGTATAATTTATATAAAATTTACAGTTTGCTTAACCAAAACGGGGAAGCAGAAATTGCTAAAAACAATATTATAAAAGACTATCCAGAATCTAGATATGCAGCTATATTAAAAAACCCAGAAGCAGCAGCAATACTAAACGAAGATAGCCCAGAAGCAATTTATAAAAATTTATATACGCAATTCGAAAACCAAGAATACGCACAAGTACTAACTAAAATAGAAGAATATATTACAGCTTTTGATGGCGAACCAATAGTAGCAAAATTCGAATTACTAAAAGCAACAACTTCCGGTAGATTATATGGTTTCGAAGCCTATAAAAAAGCCTTAAACTTTGTGGCTTTAACCTATGCAAACACTCCAGAAGGAAAACAAGCCAAAAACCTTTCAGAAAAAGTAATACCAAAATTAATTAATAAAGAATTTGTTTCCGATAGTTTAAGCAAGCACTTTAAAGTTATTTATACTTTTCCAAAAGCAAACAAACAAGAAATAAGCACTTTTGTAAAAACGTTAAAAGAAGTTATTAAATATGTTCCTTATAGTTTAAGCATTTCTACAGATGTATATAATACCGAAACAACTTTAGTTGTATTACATGGTTTAAAAAGTAAAGAAGCAGCTTCCAATTTCATCTATACTTTACGAGAAGAAGATCGACATAAAATTACAAAGCCTAATATAGCTATATCTTCTGCCAATTATCAAATAGCACAAATACATAAAAACTTGGACACCTACTCCAAACCTCAAAAATAATAAAACCCCCAAAAACCCCTAAAAGCTATGTTTTCTGAAAACAAAAAAGGCAAACAAAAAGAAAATTCTTCAATTCAAAACCTAATCGCCAAAGGCACTAAAATAGTTGGCACGTTTTCAAGCGAAGGCGATATTAGAA
>JBMZDY010000161.1:0-5121 GCA_049614585.1 Oceanihabitans sp. | reverse complement strand
TCATCTGCATTAAAAAACTGTACTAAACAGTATATAAACAAACCAAAAAATACTAATGTCACGATATTCATCATAAACATAATCCATTTATTTTTTCCTTTAAATAAACCAAAAATCATTTCGAAAACATTTTGCTCTTCCAAATCGTCATAGAATTTTGCTTCTTCGGCAGTTAAAGTATCTTTTATTATTTTATCTATTTCTTCCATATTTGTTTTCATAATATTTTGTTTTTATGTTTTCCAACAATCGCAGAAAACGGTTACTATTAAATTCTATTTTTTGAAGCTTTTTTTTAATTTTTCTCTGGCATGAAACAGTCTAGATTTTACTGTTCCTACAGAAATGTTTAAGGTTTTACTAATTTCTTTTAGCGAATAATCTTTTATATAAAACAGCTTAATTACCATCTGTTGCTGTACTGGTAACAATAGTATTGCTTTTAAAAGTTTTGCTTTTAATGCATCCTTTTCCTCGTAATCTTCTGTTATAATTGGTTGCTCTCTTGCATATTTTTGTTGTTTTAGTCGCTCGGCATTTTTTTTTCGTAAAACATCTAAAGATTTCGAGTATACGATTCGCGAAGCCCAAGCGTCAAAATTACTGGTATCTTGCAGTGTATTTATTTTTGCTATTATTGTTTGCCACGTATCTTGCGCAATATCTTTAGAAAGGTCTTTGTCTTTAACGAGCCAAAATGCTTTTTTACAAAATATAAGATGCCATTTTTTTACAAGTGTAGCTAGTGCTTCCTTGTTTCCAGATTGAAAAGCTTCAACCAATTTTGCATCAATACCTTTATTTGTTTTCAATTAAATTTGTTTCGTTTTTAACGATTTCTTTTTATACCAGCTTCGTAAAAAAGTAACCCAAAAATTATAATGCGAAGTTATTTGTACTTCTGAAAAATAATTTTCTACTTTATCGAAAGCCTCTTCTATTAAAGCATTGTGCAACCATTTAATAACAAAAATCCACAAAAATGAAGCTTTTAAAGTTGCTGTATGCATATTTATTTTATGAATAATTTCGGTTTCGTTTTCTGAAATTTCTTCAAGATACAATCTATGCGTTCCTATAAAACCCTTAGGGTTTGTAAACTTAAACGTGATGCTTTTTCCTGCTTCTAATGCTTCAATTGTATACCTAATAATACCATGTCCTCCTTGGTTTCCAATTTGTAAGCCTTTTTTAAAACGAATTGCTGGCCAATTTTCTACAGGCCAAATAGCATCATGGTTAGTAGCTAGCGTATTAAATAATATGGAAACTTTTTTTATTGGCTCTTGCAGTTTTCGTTTATGAATATTAATTACTCGCATACTATTAAGACGTAAAATGTTTAAAAAGGTTCAATTATTTTTTATAAATGTTCCTTTTTTAAAATAAACTCGATTTCTTTTAAAGATAATTCAATTTACATACATTTAATTTATTGCTATTATTATTTTTGCAGTATGTCAAGAAAAAAAAGAAAACAAGTTTTCACTAATGTGGAAGTTATAGATGCAGGAGCAAAAGGAAAAACGGTTGCTAAAGCACCAGACGGAAAAGTTATTTTTTTACCAAACGCCGTTCCTGGAGATGTGGTAGATGTGCAAACTTTTAAAAAGCGTAAAGCATATTACGAAGGTAAGGCTACTGTGTTTCATAAATTATCGAACAAACGTACAGCACCTGCCTGCCAGCATTTTGGCACTTGTGGTGGCTGTAAATGGCAAGACATGGCTTACGAGCATCAATTGTTTTATAAAGAAAAAGAGGTAGTAAATAATTTAACGCGAATTGGCCATATAGAATTACCAGAAACCACTCCTATTTTAGAAGCAGCAGAGCAGTATTTTTATAGAAATAAAATGGAATTTTCTTTTAGCGACTCGCGTTGGTTAACTTTTGAAGAAATTGAATCTACCGAAGACTTAGGCGATAGAAATGCTTTAGGATTTCATATTCCAGGAATGTGGGACAAAATTCTAGATGTTAAAAAATGCCACTTACAAGCAGATCCATCGAACGCAATTCGTAATGCTGTAAAGCAATTTGCTATAGCTAATAACATGGAATTCTTTAATACTAGAAACCAAACAGGATTGCTACGTACTTTAATGCTTAGAACCGCAACCACTGGAGATATTATGGTTGTAGTACAGTTTTTTAAAGACGATAAAGAAAAACGAGAATTATTACTAAATTATCTTGCGGAAACTTTTCCAGAAATAACTTCTTTACAATACATTATAAACGAAAAAGCAAACGATACTATTTACGACCAAAATGTAATTTGTTATAAAGGAGCAGATCATATTTTTGAAGAAATGGAAGGCTTAAAATTTAAAATTAACGCCAAATCTTTCTACCAAACCAATTCGGAGCAAGCTTACGAATTATACAAAATTACTAGAGACTTTGCTGGTTTATCGAAAAACGATTTGGTATACGATTTATACACAGGAACAGGAACTATAGCGCAGTTTGTTGCTAAACAAGCAAAAAAAGTAGTTGGTGTAGAAGCAGTGCCAGATGCCATTTTAGCAGCAAAAGAAAACGCAAAACTTAACCAAATAGACAATGTAGATTTTTATGTAGGAGACATGAAAAATGTTTTTAATGAAGACTTTATTAAAACCCATGGTAAACCAGATGTTATAATAACAGATCCTCCTAGAGATGGTATGCATAAAGATGTTGTTAATCAAATACTAAACATTGCGCCAAATAAAATAGTTTACGTAAGTTGCAACAGTGCAACGCAAGCAAGAGATTTAGCTTTAATGAATGCCATGTATAAAGTTACAAAATTGCAACCTGTAGACATGTTTCCGCAAACGTATCACGTAGAAAATGTAGTACTTTTAGAAAAACGATAATATTTTTAATTCGAGTTTCAATAATAATTAATATGAAAAAAATAATTCTCTTACTGTTTCTATTCCTTGCAGTTACAAACTGCGAGAAAGATGATATTTGTGCAGAAAACACCGAAACAACTGCCAGATTATATATAGAGTTTTTTAATAGTGCGAATACCAGTTTTTCTAAAAATGCATTTCAGTTTTTAGCCCAAGGTGTAGATAACGAAAACATAATTCCCGATTATAATGTGGTAACTACAAACAAAGTATATTTACCACTAAAAACTACCGATAATCAAACCCAATTTGTATTGCATATTGACTACGAGATTAACAATAACGGCACACCAGACGATACTTCGGATGATTTTCCTGAAAGCAATCCAGATATTATAACAATTAATTACATTACCAAGCAAGAATATGTTTCTAGAGCTTGTGGTTATAAAACCGTTTTCGAAAATGTTACTATAACCGTAGAAGACGATGGCGATAACTGGATAGATTATACACTTGCAAATACCGATAACGAACCAATAAGCAATGAAAACGAAGCGCACTTTAACCTTTACCACTAGTATTTTTGCTTTATTAATGCTTTTTTGTGTTTCAATACAAGCACAAAACGATAGCATAGCTAAAACAAAAAAAGACTCTATAAAACATGCCCAAAAATATGGTATTCGTGTTGGTGTCGATTTAAGTAAATTAGTACGAACTGCCATAGAAAAAGACTATAAAGGTTTTGAAGTAATGGGCGATTTTAGACTTACCAAAAATTGGTTTTTAGCAGGCGAAATTGGTACCGAAGAAAAAACACTTAGTACCGATTACTTAAACAGTACAGCAAAAGGAACTTATTTTAAAGTTGGTGGCGATTACAACGCGTTTACCAATTGGTATGGCATGCACAACCTTATTTATGGCGGATTACGTGTAGGTTTTAGTTCGTTTAGCCAAACACGAAATAGTTATAATATTTATGCTCAAAACCAATATTGGGAGCCACAATTTTCTTCTACAGACGCTAAAAAATTTAGTGGTCTTTCTGCAATTTGGGTAGAACTAATAGTTGGTATTAAAGCCGAAGTGCTTCCTAATTTATTTTTAGGTGTAAACGCGCAACTTAAAAACTTAATAAGTCAAGACCAACCAGACAACTTCGAAAATCTCTACGTTCCTGGCTACAATAGAACCTACGACAGCAGTAAATTTGGTGTAGGTTATGGTTATAATATTTCTTACCTTATTCCTTTATTTAAAAAGGATTAATAATGGAAAAAGAAGCTATCGTATCGCTTTTAGAAGAAAAACATATAGCACTTATAGATTGGTTACAAAATCAAGAAGAAAACAAATGGTTGGAAGGCCCACAAGGAAAATGGACTGCAGGACAACAAGCGCTTCATTTATTGCAAAGTATTAAGCCTTTAAACGATGCATTAAGTCTTCCAAAAATTGTATTAAAATTCAAATTCGGAAAAGCCAATCGTGAGGTTCGAGATTATAAGGCCATAGTAAAGCGTTACCAAGAGCGATTAGTTGATGCAAAGGGCAAAACGTTTAAAGGTTCGGTTAACATGAAAACACCTTCTATTAGCGAAAAAAAATACTTACTAAATAGACTTCAAGTAGAAAACAAAAAACTACAATACAAAACTTTAAAACGCTGGAGCGACAAACAACTCGACACGTATATTTTACCACATCCCTTAATGGGGAAAATGCCTGTTAGAGAAATTATTATGTGGACAGCCTATCACGTAGAACATCATACTAAAATACTTAAGGAGAAATATTAAGCTTATACTTTTAAACTGATATTTATCATAAAAGAAATGCTAAATATTAAAGAACTTTATGCAATAATTATATCTCATGAAAATATTGAAATTTATAAGTTTTTTAAGCATTTTAATTTTATTTGGATGTGCAGCAACTACAAATGTTATTTCGGAATATGATACCGAAGCTAATTTTAATAACTATAATACTTTTGTACTTTGTTTAGACGACTTTCAGATTAGCAATACCAATTACCCTAAAATTGATAATGCATTTGTGAGGGATTTAATTGGGCAAGAAGTTGAAAATAAAATGCTAGAAAATGGTTATAAAACCAACGTGTTTAAACCACAATTACAAGCAGGTTTTAAAATTTCTATAACACAAGAAGAAAGTATTATTACCAATTGCGAAATTAAAAGTGAATTTGGTTATTGGAAAACCTGTACAATAAATACAGAAATATATACAAAAGAAACCCTTA
>JBMZDY010000160.1:0-5146 GCA_049614585.1 Oceanihabitans sp. | reverse complement strand
AAAATTTCCTTTAGAAAATTACAATAGACTATGTTTTTTAAAAAATGTAATTACTAATCCTAATATAATTGTTGGCGATTATACCTATTATGATGACTTTGAAAATGTAGAAAATTTTGAAAAAAATGTAAAGTATCATTTCGATTTTACTGGCGATCAATTAATAATAGGTAAGTTTTGCATGATCGCTTCCGATGTAAAGTTTATAATGAATGGCGCAAACCACCTTAGCAATGCCATTTCTGCCTATCCGTTTGCTGTTTTTGGTAACGGTTGGGAAAAAGCAATGGAAGGTAAAACCTACCCAAACAAAGGAAACATTGTAATTGGTAACGACGTATGGATTGGTTATAATGCAACTATTATGGCAGGAGTAACTATTGGCGATGGCGCTATAATTGCTGCTAATGCAACCGTTGTAAAAAATGTAGCACCTTACACAATTGTTGGCGGAAATCCAGCTACAGAAATTAAAAAACGATTCACGAAACCTACCATTACAAAATTATTAAAACTGCAATGGTGGAATTGGAGTATTGAAAAAATCACCAAAAACATTCAAAATCTAACCAGTAATACTTTAGAGAACTTATAATATACTATATTTAAAGTCTCAAAAAACTAAAGCAAACCTATAATTAATTCTATAACACTTATGAAACTTTCAAGCATCTCACTAATAGTATGTGGATTCCTTTTTATTTCCTGCCAAACAAAAAACGAAGCGAAACCAGAAAAAGAATTTAAAATTGCATACGAAAAATTCACTTTAGACAATGGGCTAGAAGTAATACTTCATGAAGACCATAGCGACCCAATAGTAGCTGTAGCAACCATGATGCACGTAGGTTCTAATAGAGAAAAACCAGGAAAAACTGGGTTTGCACACTTTTTTGAGCACATGAGTTTTAACGATTCTGAAAACGTACCAGTAGGAGCCAACAGAAAAATGATTCCAGAATGGGGAGGTAGTAGAAATGGTGGTACCTGGAGCGATGGAACGGTGTATTACGAAGTGGTACCTAAAGATGCTTTCGAAAAAATTCTATGGATCGATTCCGATCGTTTTGGGTATATGATTAATACCGTTACAGAATCTGCATTAGAAAGAGAAAAACAAGTAGTAAAAAACGAAAAAAGACAACGTGTAGATAATGCTCCTTATGGCTATACCGATGAAATAATTCGTAAAAATTTATATCCAGAAGGACATCCATATAGCTGGACAGTAATTGGTGCTTTACCAGATTTACAAGCAGCAACAATAACAGATGTTAAAGAGTTTTATACTACCTATTATGGTGCTAAAAATGGCTCGTTAGTTATAGCTGGCGATATTGATATTGCTGAAACCAAAGCTTTGGTAAAAAAATGGTTTGGCGAAATACCAAGTGGCCCAGATGTAGAAGCATTAAAACCAATGCCAGTAAATCTTACCGAAACCAAGTCTTTATATTTTGAAGATAATTTTGCGAAACTTCCAGAATTGCGAATGGTAATACCTACTATCGAAGAATACCACAAAGATGTATATGCTTTACAAGTATTAGGGCAGTTATTAAGCGGAAGTAAAAATGCACCTTTATACCAAGTAGTTGTAGAAGAAAAAAAAACTAGCTCCTAATGTAAGCTCGTACCAAAGTAGTAACGAAATAGCAGGAG
Source organism: Oceanihabitans sp. (assembly GCA_049614585.1). Taxonomy (GTDB): domain Bacteria; phylum Bacteroidota; class Bacteroidia; order Flavobacteriales; family Flavobacteriaceae; genus Oceanihabitans. The sequence goes on along the minus strand of JBMZDY010000160.1, from coordinate 3,484 downwards.
AATTTGTTTTTAGAGCACGTGCAAATGCAGGCACCGATTTAGACGATTTAAAAAGCGCAATAGACGAAGGCTTAAACCGTTTTGAAACCAATGGGGTAAGTGAAAAAGATTTAAATAGAATTAAAGCAGAATTAGAAACAGGCTTATACCAAGGGATAAGTACTGTGCTTGATAAAGCATTTCAACTAGTACAAGACAACGAGTTTAATGGCAACCCTAGTTACATTACTACAACCGCAAAGCTTACCGAAGCTGTAACCGCAACCGATGTGATGCGTGTGTATAATAAATACATAAAAAGCAAAAATTATGTAATGACCAGCGTGGTGCCAAAAGGCCAATTAGACTTAGCTGTAAAAGATGCAAAAGAAGCAACCGTTTGGATTGAAGAAGTAAAGCAAAATGTAGCCAACGAAGAAGTAGGGCAGGGCGAAGAAGCGAAATACGAAAAAACTGCAAGTACCTACGATAGAAGCGAACCTGCTTTTGGCGAATTGCCTTTATTTAAAGCACCAGAAGTTTGGACAGCTGCATTAGAAAATGGAATAAAAGTTTACGGAATAGAAAATAACGAAGTCCCTTTAGTACAGTTCGATATTACCATTCCTGGCGGACATTTATTAGACACCAAAGGAAAAGAAGGAGTAGCTAGTTTATGGAGTAGTTTAATGTTAGAAGGTACTGCAAATAAAACACCAGCAGAACTAGAAGAAGCTATTGGTCTTTTAGGAGCAAATATAAATGTGTATAGCGCAAACGAAGACACACACATTACAGGTTCTTGTATGGCCAAAAACTTTAATGGCACCATACAATTGGTAAAAGAAATATTATTAGAACCACGTTGGGACACCAAAGAGTTTAATCGTTTAAAACAAGCATTAGAAACCCGATTAAAAGGGCGAGAAGCAAACCCTAACGCAATAGCTTCCTTTGTTGCTAATCGTTTAATTTATGGCGACAATCATATGTTTAGTGTACCAAGTTCTGGAACCTTAGAATCTATAAAAAATATTACTTTAGAAGACTTACAAACCTATTACAAAAAACTTTCCCCAAAAGCAGCAAACTTACATATTGCAGGTGCCATTTCTAAAGACAAAGTTTTAGAAACCGTTGCAGTTTTAAATGCATTTAGTGGCGATTTAGTAACAATTCCAGAGCAAGAATTACCAGCACAAACAAAAGCAGGAAACTTATATTTTATAGATGTACCTGGCTCAAAGCAATCGGTTATACGAATAGGTAAATTAGCATTGGCAGCAATCAATGCAGATGCAAACAATTTAGATTTTGCAAACGAAATTTTGGGAGGTGGCTCTAGTGGTCGTTTATTTCAAACTTTGCGTATCGAAAAAGGCTATACGTATGGTGCATATTCTGGATTTAGCAATAGCTTAGAAGTAGCACCATTTTTTGTACGAACCAGTGTTCGCGCAAATGCTACCTTAAAATCTTTACAAATTATGCAAAACATGCTTCAAAATTATGCGAAAGATTTTTCGGAAGTAGAAGTAGCACTTACTAAAAACAAATTACTAAAAGCAGATACGCGAGCATTTGAAAGCCTTGGTGCTAAATTAGGAATGATTCGTAATATGAGTAAATACAATAAACCTGCTAATTATACAGAAATTAACCAATCGGAATTAGTAGCTATGTCTTTAGCAGATTATAAAAATATAATCGATACCTATTTACAAGAAAAAGACATGATTTATATTGTAGTTGGCGACAAAGAAACCCAATTAGAAGAAGTAAAAAAGCTAGGAAAACCTGTAATAGAATTAGATATTTATGGGAATTTAATTGCGGAATAGCTAGTAATAGTAGTAGTATTTATATTTTATAAATCGTTTATTATATTTTCGTAACTAATTGATTATCACTATATTTGATAGAATAACGCTTGTTTTTAATAAGCATAAAAAACTAATATTATGCCTATCAATCAATTTCCATACGATGGTACAATTTCAGGATCCGATTTATCAGCACTTTTTCTAGGTTCAAATCTAGGGAATGCAATAAGCATTACCATTCACCGAGACGTAACATTATCTTGGGATATAATTCCAGGGAAAACCACAATTTCCACAGGCAAAAATGCTGACAAATGCTGGGAAATAGCTACAACAAATTATTCTGTAATTTGGAAAGCAAATGTAGTAGAGTCTGTTACAAAAGTTACCAAACCAGTTCCTGTTATCAATAAAGCCGGAAAAGGTATTAGTGATTTAGGAAAAGTTGTAGTAGGAATAGGAACAACGCTACTAACTTGGGCAGGAATATCTGCAGCTTCACCATTGGCACCAACAGCTCCAGTAACAGCAACAGGCTCTGGTATTGTAATAGGTGTTGGTGGTATAATTACTGGCGCAGGAGAACTTGTTGCTTGGCTTACAGATGGTTCTAAAACCAGTTGGACAACAAGTTATACCGAGTCTGGAACAAAGACCTTTAACCATGCTGTTTATAAAGAAATAGAATGCAAACCAGATACCGATTATCCTGATATCGATATCCCGAATCCAATTCCAACACTTAATTTATTAACTAGTGAAAGTGTTTCCGATATTGGAAATGATCTTGCTAGTTCTGGAAATATCCATCCACCAAAAAAGAAATAATGCATTAAGAATTACTAGTGTTAAAAAACCTCACTTTCTATAACATATTCACTATGGGAAGAATAAATAACTTTTATACATTTCTATCTTCTAATAGAAAAAGCAGCTCAATGAGCTGCTTTTACATTATTTTATATATGTGGTTGGTTTAAATCTTTATTACTAACAGATTTACCAAGTATGAAATATAATCTATTATTCTCTGTAGAATTTTTTATTAATTGTAACATCATTAACTACTAACTTTAAAAAATACATACCACTTTGTAAAGAGGCTACATCAATTTTAACTTTATTGTAATGATTTGCTTTAAGGGATATAGTATTAACTAATTTACCTGTTACGTCATAAATTTCTATTGTGTCATCTAAATTAAGATTTGCATCTAAATAAATATTTAAATCCCCTTTTGTTGGGTTAGGAAATATTGAAATTTTAGAACTTAAATTTTCAAACTCTTCAATATCTAAAGCACCTCCTAAAATAGTATTAGAAAAGGTTACTTCAGACTCTCCTTGACTGTAAATTGTCTGTTTAAAAAAGTAATCACCTATGATTTGCGTATTGAAGATAGTTCTTATAAATTATTATCAGATGGCACTTACGAGGTTTCTGTTACCGTGAAATCAAAGCGTTTTTCAACAGCAGAGACTGGCGAAATGATTCCGACAACCATAAATGAGCCGATTCAATTAGGTGTGTTTACCGAACATCCATCAACTATAAAAGAGGATAATTCAATATTGTATTATGCATCAAATCAGATTAGTCAAGAACGCTCAGAGATTAAAATCATAGTAAAAGAGAAGCCAACACATATTGCGATTGATCCTTTCGGTACACGGTCTGATGA
>JBMZDY010000159.1:0-5159 GCA_049614585.1 Oceanihabitans sp. | reverse complement strand
TTAGCAATATAATTTTCTACTATTTCGTTTTCAGAAACTGAAGTTGTGCCTATTAGGTATTTTTCTAATAGATCTGAATTTAAAAATGTATCTATAGTATTCATGATTTTTTTAATTCAGGGTTATATATTTTTTTTAATTCTCGTAGCCCAATTTTAAGTCTCGATTTAATAGTTCCTAACGGAATGTTTAATTCTTCGCTTGCTTCTTGTTGCGTCATACCTTCAAAAAAAAGCGCATTAATTACAATTTGATATTTTTCTTCAATTGTATTTAAATGGGTTTTTATATCTAACACCTCTTCGTTTAAACTCTTGGTTGTTAGTTTATATACGTTTGATTCTTCAATTTGGACGTGCCTTTTGGTTTTTTTTGATTGCGATCTAACTTTATCTATTGCAGAGTTGTACGCTATTCGATAGAGCCAGGTAAATAATTTTGCTTTCTTGGCGTCGTAGGTTTTTCCTTTTTTCCAAACCTTTATAAAGGTTTCTTGTAGTACGTCTTGGGCTAAATCTTTATCGCTTATTACTTTTAAAATAACACCATATAGTGCATCAGAATAGTTTTCGTACAGTAAGGTAATGGCTTTTTTATCGCCATTTTTTAAATAATCTACAATTTGGTTTTCTAGAACTGTACTCAATTGTAATTGGTTTATTAATTTTCTTGTAAGTGGTTTTTCAAAGTTAGTAGATTATTTTTAAAATACTAAATGATATTAACCTCGGTTTCTATTGCAATGTTAAAAATGCGTTTAACAGTGTCTTGTATTATTTGCGAAAGTTTTAAAATGTCGCTTCCTTTTGCATCGTTATAGTTTACTAATACTAATGCTTGTTTTTTGTGAACACCATAATTACCAAAGCGTTTTCCTTTAAAGCCTGCTTTTTCTATTAGCCAACCTGCTGGTATTTTTACTGTGTTTTCTGAAACTGGGTAGTTTGGTATATTGGGGAAATTTAATTGTAATGCTTGAAATATTTCTTTCTCAACTATCGGGTTTTTAAAAAAACTTCCTGAATTCCCTATTTCTTTTGGGTCTGGTAATTTACTCTGCCTAATTGCTATCACGGCATTAGAAATATCTTTTATGCTTGGTTTGGATATATTGTTTTTGTCTAGTTCTTCTTGAATTGCACCATAGTTTGTACGTAAATTATGGTTTTGTTTGCTTAGTTTAAAAGTAACATTTGTTATTATATATTGCCCTTTAAATTCTTGTTTAAAAACAGAATTTCTATAGCCAAAATTACATTCGGCATTGCTAAATGTTTTGGTTTTAAGTGTTTTAATTTCAAGAGCCTCGCAAGCTACAAAGGAGTCTTTTAACTCTACACCATATGCACCTATGTTTTGAATAGGAGCTGTGCCAACATTTCCTGGTATTAAAGACATGTTTTCTAAGCCTCCAAAGTTGTTATTAATACACCATAAAACAAATTCATGCCAATTTTCGCCTGCTTCGGCTTTTACTAAAACATGCGATTCTTTTTCAGAAACTATTTGTATTCCTTTTAAATTTAAGTGTATTACTAATGCATCTACGTTTTTTGTAAGTAGCATATTACTACCGCCACCTAGTATTAATTTATTAGGGAATTCTTGTAATAATATATGTTTTAAATCTTTTAATGTGCCTACGCTAGCAAAATGTTTTGCACTAACATCGATACCAAAAGTGTTATATTTTTTTAAAGATATGTTGTGTTTAATCTGCACTAGTCTTTATATACTTTTAATGCTTCTTTAATAATGTTTACTGCTTTAATAAGGCTTTCTTTTTTCAATACATATGCAATACGAATTTGGTTTAAGCCTACTCCTGGAGTTGAGTAAAAACCTCCAGCAGGTGCTACCATAATGGTTTCGCCATCGACGTCAAAATGTTCTAAAAGCCACTGTGCAAAAGCATCGCTGTTTTTTACAGGCAATTCTGCTATGCAATAAAATGCTCCTTTTGGGTTTGCTACTTTAACACCTTCTATTTTTTGAAGCTCACTTATAAGTGTATTTCTTCGGTCTACATATTCTTCAATTACATCATCAAAATAGCTTTGTGGTGTTGCTAAAGCAGCTTCACTAGCAATTTGTGCTAGAGTAGGAGGGCTTAATCTTGCTTGTGCAAATTTTAAAACGGTTTGTATAACTTCTTTGTTTCTAGATACTAAACAGCCAATTCTTGCGCCACACATGCTATAACGTTTCGAAACCGAATCGATCATAATTGCATGCTGCTCTAAACCTGCCTCTTGCATTACCGAGTAATGTACATTTCCATCGTAAGCAAATTCTCTATAAACCTCGTCTGCAATTAAAAATAAATCGTGTTTTTTAACTATTGCAGCAAGCTTTTTAATTTCTTCTTTAGAATAAAGATATCCAGTTGGGTTTCCTGGATTACATATTAATATCGCTTTTGTTTTAGGAGTTATAAGTTTTTCAAATTCTTCAATAGGAGGTAAAGCAAAATTATCTTCAATTTTAGAAATTACTGGAACTACTTTTACACCAGATGCGGTAGAGAAACCGTTGTAATTAGCGTAAAAAGGTTCTGGAATAATAATTTCGTCGTCGGTATCCATAATGCTACCAAAAGCAAAAAGTAAGGCTTCGCTTCCTCCAGTTGTTACTACTATATCGTTGTGCGAAACTGCAATGTCGTGGTTGCTATAATAGTTAGCAATTTTTTTGCGGTATTCTTCAGAACCTTCCGATCTGGTATATGCAAGAACTTCTAAAGAGTGCGTTTTTACGGCGTCTAGTGCTACTTGAGGAGTTTTAATATCTGGTTGCCCAATATTTAAATAGTATATGGTTTTGCCTTTTTTTGTTGCTTCTTCTGCAAAAGGAACAAGTTTTCTAATTGGCGATTGTGGCATAGATTGCCCTTTTAAAGATATAGTTGGCATTTTTATAGAATTTACAGGCAAAGTTGCGAAAATTATCTTAAAGTTTTTTTAAAAATTTATACTAAATGCCGAATTAAAAATAAAGTGTTGTAAATTGATATAGATAATTTTTGGTATTCATTTTTCTTAAGGATGAATAATTAAAATTTCAAGCTTTATTAATATGCTAAAAAAAATTCCCTTAATACTAATTCTATGCTGCTTGACCTTTACTGTTTTTGGGCAAGGAAAATTCGCGATACAAAACGAAAAAAATTACGATAAAATAAAATTTAAACTCCTTAACGATTTAGTATTAATACCTGTAGAAATTAATGGTGTTAAGCTTTCTTTTATTTTAGATACTGGAGTTAGTAAAGTTATACTGTTTAATATTTTTAATATTAATGAAACTTTAAAAGTAAAAAATTCTGAAAAAATATTTATTCGTGGTCTTGGTGAAGGAGATTCTGTAGAAGCATTGCGTTCTAAAAATAACGTTATTCAAATAGGAGATGCTTTAAGTATTAATCAAGATTTATATGTAGTTTATAATTCTAAATTAAATTTTGCTCCACGTTTGGGTGTTCCAGTTCATGGAATAATTGGATACGACTTTTTTAAAGATTTAGTTGTTGAAATAAATTACTCGGGGAAATATTTAAAAATTTACGAGCCCGATAATTATTTAGCAAAATCTTGTAAAAATTGCGAAACTTTAGATTTAGAGTTTTTTAATAATAAGCCATATATGAATGCGCAAGTAGGCATTAATAATAAAAACATACCAGTAAAATTGTTAATAGATTCTGGCGGAAGTGATTCTTTATGGATTTTTGAAGATAAAGAAATTGGTTTAACCGCAGGAGAACAGTTTTTTGAAGATTTTTTAGGACATGGATTAAACGGAAGCGTGTATGGAAAACGTACAAAAGTAAAGACATTTGCTATTAAAAGTTTCAAATTGCAAAATGCTAATGTTGCTTTTCCAGATTCTACTTCTATTTTATTAGCAAGGCAATTTGAATCTAGAAATGGAAGTTTGGCTGGTAATATGTTAAAGCGGTTTAATGTAATTTTTAATTATAAAAACAAAACCATTCAACTTAAAAAAAGTAAGTACTTTAAAGAACCTTTTAGTTACAACAAAAGCGGAATTGAATTAGAACATAATGGTATTCGATTAGTAAAAGAGCTAAAACGAAAAGCAGTAAAAGGGGATAATGCTTTAGGGTCTAATAATGCAAATCGAACTGAAATTATTTTTGAAGCTTCTTATAAACTTGCAGTAAAGCCAGCTTATACTATTGTTGAATTACGAAAAAATTCGCCAGCAGCTAAAGCAGGTTTGCAAATAGGAGATATTATTTTGAAAATTAATGGTAAAGAAACCTATAATTATAGCCTTCAAGAAATAATGTATTATTTTTATGAAAAAGACGGTAAGAAAATAAAACTTAAAGTCGATAGATTAGGAAAAGAACGGTCTTTTCAGTTTCAACTTGAGAGTTTGTTTTAATTGCTTATTAAATTGAAAGTCTAAAATTAAGCGTTCGCTATTGCTTTTAAATTAGCAATAGTTGCTGTTGGGTCTTCGCTTTTAAATACATGACTTCCTGCCACAAATACATCTGCTCCAGCTTCGGTTAACTGTTTAATGTTTTTATTTGTTACACCACCATCAATTTCAATTCTAGTATCTAAACCTTGTGCATCTATCATTGCTCTTAGTTTTTTAACTCTATTGTAAGTCATTTCTTCAAACTTCTGGCCACCAAAACCAGGATTAATAGACATTAATAAAACCATATAGCATTTTGGTAAAATATCTTCTAAAACAGAAACAGGTGTTGTTAAGTTTAATACTACTCCAGCTTTACAACCAGCATCTTCAATTTGCGTTAGCGTTCTATGTAAATGCACTGTAGATTCGTGATGTACTGTAATAATATCTGCGCCTACTTTTGCGAAATCTTCAATATATCGTTCAGGCTTTTCAATCATTAAATGCACGTCTAATGGTTTTGTAGCATGCTTTTTAATTGCTGCAATAACAGGCATTCCGTAAGAAATGTTTGGTACAAAGTGTCCATCCATTACATCAATATGAAACCAGTCTGCTTCACTATTATTAACCATTTCTGTATCTCGTTGTAGGTTGCCAAAATCGGCAGCAAGCATAGAAGGTGCAATTAATTTATTAGCCATTTTTATGTGTGTTGTTGTGTTTGCACAAATATAGAAAAGTCTTTTTGAAGTTTCTAAATA
>JBMZDY010000158.1:0-5219 GCA_049614585.1 Oceanihabitans sp. | reverse complement strand
TAAATTCTGAAAAACTACCTTTAGGAAATGAAGTTACAGAGCAACGTGGCTTAAGTATTTCTGTTACTTATAAAGATTTACATGGCAATACTATAGATGTTTCTAAACTACAACAAGGCCAAGATTTTGTTGCCAACGTACAAGTAAGCAATCTTAAAAACGAATCGGTAAAAAATGTTGCGCTAACACAAATTTTTCCTTCTGGCTGGGAAATTGTTAATACTCGATTTACAGATTATGGTAGCAATACAAAAAGTCAAGCAAGGTATACAGACATTCGAGACGATCGTGTCTATTTTTATTTTAATTTAAATAAAAAAGGAAAAAACGGAACAAATACATTTAACATTATGCTTAATGCATCGTATTTAGGAAAGTATTATTTACCAGGAATACAAGCCGAAGCAATGTACGACGATGCTTTTTTAGTTAGAAATAAAGGTCGTTGGATTGAAGTTGTAAAATAATAAATACAATATTATTTAAAAAAACATGAATAAAAACAAACCATATTACGCCGTAATTTTTACTTCTAAACAAAACGAAGGTATAAAAGGCTATTCCGAAATGGCTAATAAAATGGAGCTTTTAGCAAAAAAACAAAATGGTTTTATTGGTATAGATGCTGCACGAAATGAAATAGGTATAACAGTAAGTTATTGGGAAAGTTTAGAAGCCATAAAAAATTGGAAACAACAAACCGATCATTTACAAGCGCAACAAAAAGGCAAAAAAGATTGGTACAAATGGTATCAAGTAAAAATTTGTAAAGTAGAACGGGAATATGATTTTTATTCGTGAACAAAATAATAGCATATATAAAAACAAATAAAGTTAAGTCTATTGTATGTATTATACTTTTGGCTGCGTATTATTTTTGCTTACCATCACAGCTGTTTAAAGATCCTACAGCAACCGTTATTACTAGTGCTAAAAAAGAGCTATTAGGAGCACATATAGCTAAAGATGGCCAATGGCGTTTTCCGCAAAACGACAGTATTCCAGAAAAATTTAAAACCTGTATTATTCAATTTGAAGACGAATACTTTTACAAACATCCTGGTTTTAATCCTATATCTATTATTAAAGCATTTCGTGAAAACATAAAGTCTGGAAAAATAAAACGTGGCGGAAGCACCATTACGCAGCAAGTTATACGGCTTTCTAGAAAAGGAAAACCAAGAACGTATTTTGAAAAAGCGAAAGAAATTATTCTTGCAACTAGGTTAGAATTTCGCGAAAGTAAAAAGAAAATTCTAGCTTATTACACTAGTAATGCACCTTTTGGCGGCAACATTATTGGCTTAGATGCTGCTTCGTGGCGCTATTTTAATAGAGATGCTAGCCAATTATCGTGGGCAGAAAGTGCAACATTAGCTGTTTTACCTAATGCGCCAAGTTTAATTTATCCTGGTAAAAATCAAATTAAACTTTTAAAAAAACGAAACCGTCTTTTAAAAAAACTATTCGAAAAGAAGGTAATAGACTCCCTAACTTACCAATTATCTATTGCAGAAAATTTACCTAAAAAACCGTATCCATTACCACAAACCGCTCCTCATTTATTACAAAAAATAACGAAAACAAACTATGGAAAGCGCATTCAAACTACTATAAATTCTAGCATACAGAAGCAAACTAATACCATTGTAAAAAACCATTATAACCTACTAAAACAAAACGAAATATATAACCTTTCTGTTTTAGTACTAAACGTAAAAACAAGAGAAGTATTAGCTTATATAGGCAACTCACCAACAGACAAAGCACACCAAAAAGATGTAGATATTATAAATAAACCCAGAAGTACAGGTAGCATATTAAAACCATTTTTATATGCTGCAATGTTAGATTCTGGCGATATGTTACCAAATACTTTAATAGCAGATGTACCAACACAATACGGTAATTATTCTCCTAAAAATTTTAACAACGAATACGAAGGCGCAATCGCTGCAAGTCGTGCATTATCTAGATCTTTAAATGTTCCTGCAGTTCGTATGCTCCAAGAGTTTGGGCTGGATAGGTTTTATCATTATTTAAAAGAGCTAAAACTAAAAGATTTAAAATACAATGCAAATCATTACGGATTAACATTAGTGCTCGGTGGCGCAGAAAGTAATCTTTGGGATTTATGCAAAAGCTACGCTTCACTATCATCAACTATTAACCATTATACAGAAAACGAAAACCAATATTTTACGAAAGAATTTACCGAACCAAATTACATAGCTTCAAAAAAAATAAACTTTGGTAAGAAAACGAAAGACAAAACCCTTTTTGATGCTGCTTCTATATACCTCACTTACGAAAGTTTAAAAAAAGTAAATCGACCAGAAGCCAATGAAAATTGGGAGTTTTTTAAAAACGCCAAACAAATTGCTTGGAAAACAGGAACCAGTTATGGATTTCGAGATGCTTGGGCAATAGGAACCACAAAAGATTATGTAGTTGGAGTTTGGGTTGGTAATGCAGATGGAGAAGGCAGACCTGGTTTAGTAGGTGTACAAACTGCAGCTCCTGTATTGTTTGATGTGTTTGATATTTTACCAAAAAGCGATTGGTTTACTATGCCAATAGCAGCAATGCAAGAAATTCTTATATGCACAAAAAGCGGCTACAGAGCTACACAAACTTGCGAAAAAACCGAATATAAATTTATCTCTAAAAGCGGTTTAAAAACAAAACCTTGTCCGTATCACGTATTAATTCATGTAGATAAAACAGAAATGTTTCAAGTAAATTCATCTTGCGAAAACACTAGTAATATTCACAATAAATCGTGGTTTGTTTTACCACCTTTAATGGCTTTTTATTACAAAACTAAAAACCCTTTTTATAAACCCTTACCTAAGTTTAGAACCGATTGTTTAGCAGAAAGCTCTATTACTATGCAGTTTATTTATCCTAAAGAGACTACTTCGGTTTTTTTACCAAAAGATTTTAACGGAAACACCAACGAAGTAATTTTAAAAGTTGCGCACTCAAAACCAGAAACTACATTATTTTGGTATGTAAATAAAACTTTTGTAGGTAGCACTACAAACATTCACGATTTTGCAATTAAGCCTAATACAGGAAAACATTTAATTACGGTTGTAGATAGTTATGGTAACGAAGCCAAACGATGGATAACGGTTTCTAAATAATTAACGCAAAGAAAACCCTTTAGCTGCCCACCAAGGATGCGTTTCAATTATTAAACGCCCAGCTTTTACCATTGGGTCTGCATTAGCTAGACTATCGGCAATTTTTTGAGTAGGCACATTATATATAGTTATTCCTCTTATATCACCATCGTCACCAAAGGGTCCAGAAATATCTGCGTAACCTAGTTTATACATTTTTCCTAAATGTGCTAAATGTTCTTCTTGTAAAAGTTTTGCTTCCTCTTCGTTTTGACTGCGAATTGGTCCTCGTTTTAAAAAAGCAATAAAATACTGCTGCATTAAAACGGTATCTTTTGTTTCTGCATCTACATAATCAAAAATTTTAAAACCTTTGGAAGTAAGTTCTTCTTTTAGCGCATGTATAGATTGTGAAATTTTTTGGTCTTCCTTAATAATTTCTTTATTAATTTCTTCTACGGAATCCTTAGAAATTGAGGTAACTTCTGTGGTAATTGTTTCTGCATTTTTACTTTCTTTTTTACAAGATATTAATGCAATTCCTGCTATTAATAAAACTTTAATGTATTTTTTAACTACCATTTTTTATACGGTTTTTTACTTAATTGTGCGTTATAATATTTTATTTCACCAGTAACTTCTTTTCCTAACCATTTAGGTTTTTCAAAAGATTCGGTTTCAGAATTTAATTCTACTTCTGCTACTATTAATCCTTGGTTTTCTTTACTAAAAACATCAACTTCAAATACATGGTTTTCTACTTTTATTTCGTATCGTATTTTATCGATAATACCTTTTTTACAAAGCTTTAAAAGGCTTTTTGCTTCAGCCTTCGTTATTTCTTTTTCCCATTCAAATCGAGACAATCCATTTTTAGAAGACTTCCCTTTTATGGTTAAAAAACCTTGCTCTCCTTTAACTCTTACTCGAACTGTTCGCTTTTTATTGGTGCTTAAAAAACCTTGAATAATTCGCGTTTTTTTTAATGCTTCGTTTTTAAAAGCGGTTGATTCTACTAAAAATTTTCGTTCTATTTCTATCATTAATATTTAGTAATTAAAATTACTTGAGTGAATAATTAAAAGGCATTTAATGCCTAAATTTACATCATGTCTAGCGATTTACCAATTCGAAAAATTATTCATGTAGATATGGATGCATTTTATGCTTCTGTAGAACAAATGGATAATCCCGAACTTCAAGGAAAACCAATTGCTGTTGGTGGTGGCGGAACTCGCGGTGTGGTTAGCGCAGCAAGTTACGAAGCTAGAAAATTTGGTGTAAGAAGCGCTATTAGTGGCGCACAAGCAAGACGAAATTGCCCAGAACTTATTTTTGTAAAACCGCGCTTTAATAGATATATTGAAATTTCAAAACAAGTAAAAAAAATATTTTACGACTATACCAATAAGGTCGAACCCCTTTCTTTAGATGAAGCATATTTAGATGTTACCGAAAACAAAAAAGGAAATCCAAGTGCAACTTTAATAGCAAAAGAAATACGTGAACGTATTTACAAAGAAGTTGGTTTAACTGCTTCTGCAGGAATAAGTATAAATAAATTTATTGCTAAAGTTGCTAGCGACTACAATAAGCCCAATGGCCAAAAAACGGTAAATCCAGAAGATGTGCTTGTTTTTTTAGAAAATTTAGATATCCGAAAATTTTACGGTGTTGGTAAAGTTACCGCCGAAAAAATGTACCAAAAAGGTATTTTTACTGGAAAAGATTTAAAAGCTAAATCTATTCAGTTTTTAGACCAAAACTTTGGTAAATCTGGTAGATACTATTATTACATAGTACGTGGTATACATAACTCGGAAGTAAAACCAAATAGAAAACGAAAATCGCTAGCTGCAGAGCGTACATTTAACACAAACCTATCTTCTGAAGTATTTATGCTAGATAAACTAGTGCATATTGCTAAAGAAGTATCTAAACGCTTAATAAAAAACAACGTAGCTGGTAAAACCATAACTCTTAAAATTAAATACAGTGATTTTACTTTACAAACCAGAAGCAAAACTTTACCTTATTTTATTAGCGATTCTAGTATTATTCTAGAAACTGCTAAAGATTTACTATATCAAG
>JBMZDY010000157.1:0-5229 GCA_049614585.1 Oceanihabitans sp. | reverse complement strand
CAACAACAAAAAACAGTCGCAATAATGGCAGCTGGATTAGGAACCAGATTTGGAAGCCTAAAACAGTTACAACCAGTTTACAAAGAATATGCAATCATGGATTTTTCTATTTATGATGCGATTTCTGCTGGTTTTAATACGATTGTTTTTATTGTAAGAAAGGAAATATTAGAAACTTTTAAAACACGATATTTAAACGTATTCTCTAAAGATATTTCTGTGGAATTTGTAATTCAAGATACGAACAACATACCAAAGCAATATTCTATAAACCGAAGCAAACCTTGGGGAACTGGTCATGCGCTTTTAATTTTAAAAGATATTATTAAAACTCCATTTGCTTTAATAAATGCAGATGATTTTTACGGAAAAAACGCTTTTAAATTAATGCATCATGCTTTGTATGAAACCAAAAATAACGATAACTATTTTATTGGGTTTTCTGTAGATAAAACACTTTCTAAAACTGGTTCAGTATCTAGAGGTGAGTGTATTATTGATACAAATAATTATTTACAGCATGTTACCGAAAGAACTCAAATTAGTAAATCTAAAAATGGAAAAATTATTTATAAAAATGAAAATAATGAATCTATTGAAATGTCATCAAACACAATAGTATCTATGAATTTTTGGGGATTTCATCCTGCAATATTTCCTGTAGCAGAAGAATTATTTATTTCCTTTTTAGAAACAAATGCAAACGATAACAAAGCCGAATTTTATTTACCAACTATTGTCGATGCAAGTATAAAAAGTAAAAATGCAGCTTATAAAATGGTATTGACTAACCAGCAATGGTTTGGCATAACCTATCAAGAAGACTTGCAACTTATAAAAGACACCATAGAATCATTTATGAAACAAAACATTTATCCTGAAAATTTATGGTAGAAAGCATAAAAAAAATAGGCGAACAATTTGCTATAGAGGGCACGATTAAAGCGATAACAACATTAGTTTCTGGACATATAAACGACACCTATTTGGTAACAACCACTACCAACAAAAAATATGTTTTACAAAAAATAAATGCACAGGTTTTTAAAAATGTGCCAGCACTTTTAGCAAATAAATTATTAGTAAGTGCGCATTTACAAAAAATGAATTCTAATTATAAAGTTGTGGAGTTTATTAAGTCTATTCAAGAAGATTACTTTGTTTTAGACCAAGATTTACAATATTGGAACATGATGTTGTTTATTGAAAACGCCATAACGCACGACCTTGCAACCAGCTCCAAACTTGTGTATTATGCAGGAAAACTATATGGCGATTTTATTGTGCAAACTGCAAGTATGCAAGCTAATAAATTAACCGAAATATTACAAGATTTTCATAGTGTTCCAGTACGATACAAACAGTTTGACCAAGCATTATTACAAGCAAAAACCGAAACCATAAACCTTGCTAAAGAAGAAATAGATTTTATTCAAAATTGCATGAAGGAAATGCAGGAATTATCTTTTTTAAAAGAAAACAATAATTTTCCTATTCGTGTGACACATAACGATGCTAAACTTTCCAATATATTATTTAATAAAAACGAAGAAGGATTGGCAGTAATAGATTTAGATACTGTAATGCCTGGAATAGTCCATTTTGATTTTGGCGATTCTGTACGCTCTATTTGCGCAACAGCAACCGAAGATGAAACCGAACTGCAAAAGGTTTCAATGAATCTAGAATTCTATAAAGCCTATTGTAAAGGTTTTGCAGAAAGCACAAATAATATGCTAACTAAAACTGAAATAGAACATCTTCCGTTAGGCGCAAAAACCATTACGTTTATAATGGGTTTACGCTTTTTAACCGATTATTTAAATAACAATACTTATTATAAAGTTAAATATGAATTACACAATTTAGATCGTGCAAAAAACTAGTTTCAACTAGTACAAGATATTCAGCAAAAATTTACAGAAATGCAACAAATTACACAAGATGCATTTGCTAAATAATATCTCGTAACACTTCTGGCTTCCTTTTGGTTTGCCAAGTTCCTCCAGTAAAATCTGGAATAGTTATACTAGCGCTTTTGTTAGCTACAGACATTTCAGATAAAGGTGTAATGGCACTCCATAAAGCGCTATCGTACACGTTAATATCTAATGGTAATCCATTATTTAAACAACGTATTAATCTGTAAATCATAACAAAATCCATTCCGCCATGACCAACAGCATTGGCATCAATTTGTTCGCGAAGTTTTTTCCAAAGAGGATGGTCGTAACGCTCTCTATATTCTTTATATTCTTCTTCTTTTAGCCAAGAATGTCCCCATTGTAAATCTTCATGACCAACATATAATCGTGAAGGATAACCTTGATGCACAGCTTTAGTTCCTGTTACTGTATTTAATCTAGAATAAGGTCTTCCTGTATGTGTATCGAACTGCAACATAATGGTTTTGCCTTTTTTGGTTCTAATAAGCGTTGTATTCATATCACCACAAGCAAATTCTTTTACTTTATAATCTATTTTTTTTGCAGCTTCACTTAAGCTTTGCTCGCGGGAACTCATAGACACTAAATGGTCGTAGGTATCGCCTCTTCCAATATCCATATACATACTAACAGGACCTAAGCCATGTCCTGTATAAAAATTACCATTATTGGTTTCGTGGTGTTTTATTCGCCATTGATTTTCGTAATACGTGTCATGCATCATGTGTTTACGTAAATCGTGAATATAAGCTCCTTCGGCATGATTAATATCTCCAAAAACACCTTCGTTTATCATATTTAACACCCAAAGTTCTTCGCCATTAAAACAGCAATTCTCCATGTACATACAGTGCTTTTGGGTACGTTCTGCCACTTCTACCAACTTCCAACAATCTTCTAGCGTTAATGCCATTGGTTGCTCACAGGCAACATGTTTACCGTTTTCCATTCCGTAAATGGACATTTCTGCATGGTATTTCCAAGGTGTTGCGATTAATACTAAATCGATATCATCTCGTTTAACCAGATTTTTCCAATCTTGAGAATTTTTAAAATATAAATCGGCTCCTTCAGGCTGAATGGTTTTTAGGTAGTCGTTATTTTTTTGAAGTTTGTCTTCTTTTAAATCGGAAAGCGCCACAATCTCGGCATGCTTATTTTTTATTAAATACTCAAACATTTGAATGAGTACAGATCCACGATTTCCCATTCCTATAATACCAACACGAACTTTATCTATTGGTTTATCTACTAGGTTTAAAGCAGTACCCAATGCTTTTTTATTCGATAAGATTTCATTTGCTTGGTCTTGACATGCTATTAAAGAAGGTGTAATACCTAAAAATAAACCAGCTCTTGCAGATAATTTTAAAAAAGATTTTCTATTCATTTTTTAGTTGGATTAAAAAGTAAACTGAAAGTTAAGAATATATATTTAATTCCTTTTAAATTAGATTAAAATCTTGTTTTTATACCTAGTTATCTATATATTTAAAAAATGAAAAAAATTGAAAAGATTTTAGCAAGTATAATACTTTTTGGCTTTTTGTTTAAACTTATGCATTGGCCTTTTAGTAATGAAATTCTTGCTCTTGGAGCTGTATTTCTTTCTATGCTATATTTTGGATTTAGTTTTGCACTTTTAAATAATATTAAATTTAAAAATATATTTAAACAAGTAGCTTACAATGGTATTTCTAAGTTGCGGCTTTTTGTTGCTATAGCTACAGGTGTTATTTTTTCTGCTTTAGTAATTTATTGTCTATTTAAAGTAATGTTTTGGCCTTATGGGCAAATAGGTTTAGAAATTGTTTTAAAAGTTTTCATTTTA
Organism: Oceanihabitans sp.; assembly: GCA_049614585.1. Lineage (GTDB taxonomy): Bacteria > Bacteroidota > Bacteroidia > Flavobacteriales > Flavobacteriaceae > Oceanihabitans. Next base: position 1,452 of record JBMZDY010000157.1, on the reverse strand, counting down.
CTAATTGCAATAATTTTATTTGAATATTTTATTAAAAACAGAAAACTATTTTTAAATCTAAATTACAAGCGATTTATTATTATTGGACTTACCTCAGTTTTTATCTACTTTATTACAAACGACCAATTAGTAGACTTGTATTATGGAAGCGATCCTGTTTATGCTGAAGAATACAAGGCGTATTTAAATGAAACGACTCCTAATACTAAAAGACCTTCTAAAGAATTTAAAAGTAATTAAGGTTATAATTTCTGAGTAAACAAACACATCTTTAATGTTTCTTTATACACCGCTTCGTATTGTGGAACTATTTTATGAATATCGAATTTGGAAGCTTTTGCCAAAGCATTTTTCTTAAAATTATTAAGTCGTTTTTCGTCTTTTAAAATATGAATTGCATTTTTAGACATTTCATCTATAGCACCAACATCACTTAAAAATCCAGTAACTCCTTGCTTATTAACTTCTGGTATTCCTCCTGTATTACTAGATATTACAGGTACTCCAGATGCCATAGCCTCTAGAGCGGCAAGCCCAAAACTTTCGGTTTCACTAGGTAATAAAAACAAATCGCTAAAGCATAATATTTTATCTATTTCATGGCTTTTACCAAAAAAGACTACTTTCTCTGCGATTCCTAATTTTTCGCATAACAGTTCTGCTTTTTCTTTTTCGGGACCTTGACCTACCATCATTAATTTAGCTGGCATTTCTTTTTGAATGTTATAAAATATGTTTACTACATCTTCAATTCGTTTTACAGGTCTAAAATTACTAATATGCGTAATAATTTTTTCGCTTTTTGTTGCCATCATATCGCGTTGACAGTCTGTAAAACCATGATTATATTTACCAATATCGATAAAATTAGTAACTACATTAATTTCTTTTTTAATATCGAATAATCGCAACGTATCTTCTTTTAAACTTTGCGAAACTGCAGTTACAGCATCCGATTTATTTATACTAAAAGTTACTGCAGGCTTATAAAATGGATGCGAACCAACTAAGGTTATATCTGTTCCATGAAGCGTAGTAACAATTGGTACATAAATATTTTCTTCACGAAGCATTTTTTGCGCCATATACGCTGCATAAGCATGTGGTATTGCATAGTGTACATGTAGTATTTCTATTTTATGCAATTTTACCATATCTAGTAATTTACTAGATAAAGCTAACTCGTATGGTTGGTAATGAAATAAAGGGTATTCGGGTACATTTACTTCGTGATAATGTACATTATTGCTTAAAAGCTCTAACCGAACCGGTTGTTTATAAGTTATAAAATGAATTTCATGACCTCGCTTAGATAATTCTATACCTAGTTCTGTAGCAACTACGCCACTACCTCCAAAAGTTGGATAACAAACAATTCCTATTTTCATTCTTTAAGTTATAAGTTTTAAGTGCCTAAAGCAATAAAGTTTTTTTCATGTATTATTAATACGA
>JBMZDY010000156.1:0-5239 GCA_049614585.1 Oceanihabitans sp. | reverse complement strand
CTTTCATTAACTGACCAATTTGTTTGAAAACTGCACATTAAGTTTAAAATGTGTTTTCTAATTATTAAATCTTCAGGATTTAATATATGTCCTCGATATACAGGAATAATATCTTCATTAATAAGATGATAATACTCTTCTATTCCTTTTACATTTTGAGCAAATCCATACCAACTATCGCTAATAGAAGATACACCAAGACCAATCATTGCTTGCGTTTTAGAGGCTGTATAGCCCATAAAATTTCGGTGTAATTTTTTATTTTCTGCAGCTTTATATAAGGTATCTGTTTGCAAGGCAAAATGATCCATTCCTATTTCTACATAGCCTGCCTCAAAAAGCATATTTTTACCTAATTCATATTGGTTTCTTTTACTTTCTGGGGTTGGCAAATCGCTATCTTTAAAGCCTCTTTGCCCATTTCCTTTTATCCATGGTACATGTGCATAGCTATAAAATGCAATTCGGTCTGGTTTTAATAATTTTGTTTTATTAATAGTTTCGGCTACATGTGATTCGTTTTGAAATGGTAACCCAAAAATTATATCGTGACTTATAGAAGTATACCCTATTTCGCGAGCAGTTTCTGTTGCACGTTTTACATTCTCAAAAGGTTGAATTCTATGAATTGCTTTTTGTACTGTTTCGTTATAATCTTGAACACCAAAACTTACTCTTCTAAACCCTAAATTATATAAGGTTTGTAAATGCTCTTTGGTAGTGTTGTTTGGGTGCCCTTCAAAACTAAACTCGTAATTATCTGCTAGTTCGCCTTTTTTTAGAATGCCTTGAATTAGCATTTCTAAATTTTTAGGGCTAAAAAAAGTAGGTGTCCCTCCTCCTAAATGTAATTCTTTAATTTTTGGTTTTTGCGTAAGCAAATCGCAGTATAATTGCCACTCTTTTAAAACAGCAACAATATAGGGTGACTCTACTTCATGACGCTTGGTAATGCGTTTATTACAGCCACAAAAAGTGCATAAACTTTCGCAAAATGGCAGGTGTATATATAGACTTATACCTTCGCTATCATTACTTTCTTGAAAAGATTGTATTAAGGAAGTCTTCCATTTTTTTAAGGAAAAAGTTTCGTTTTTCCAATAAGGTACTGTAGGATAACTAGTATATCGTGGTCCTGCTACATTATATTTATTTACCAACGAGTTCGTCATAGTCTATTTTTCTGATTCAAAATTATAACGCTTTAACATAAAAAAACATGATATATATCATGTTGGTATTTGTGGTTCCATAAATAATGCCTAACTTTCTTTTTTATTAAAAATTAAACCCTGTTAAAAAATGAAAAGAACATCAATTTTTATATTACTAGTAAGCCTTTTAGTAACTTTTGGTTGTAAAAAAGAAGTAAAACAAGAGACTGGCACTACAAAAGCAATGGTAGCAAAAAAAATAAAAATAAAACTAGAACCAAAAAGTGATAGTAATGTAAAAGGCAATATTGCATTTACAGAAGATGAAGAAAACATTAGAATGGTTGCAATGATTGAAGGCTTAGAACCTGGAACACATGCCATTCACATTCATGAAAAAGCAGATTGTTCTTCTGCAGACGGAAAATCTACAGGTGGCCATTGGAATCCTACAGCACAACCACATGGCAAATGGGGAGATAAAGCTGGTTACCATAAAGGAGATATTGGAAATATTACTGCAGACGAAAACGGTCGTGCATTTTTAGAGTTTGTAACGAACGAATGGTGTATAGGCTGCGAAGACAGCAATAAAAATATTTTAGGAAAAGCTATTATAGTTCATCAAGGAGCTGACGATTATGGCCAACCAACTGGAAATGCAGGAGGTCGCATAAGCTGTGGTGGTATTATAGAATAAAATAAATACGCTTAATAGTTAAACCTAAAAGAATAAAAATTGCCTTTGTTTTTTGTAAATTAAAATACAAAAAACAAAGGCAATTTTACGAATATCTTATTTTAACCAACTGTTAACAACTTCCATTTTATTTACTCATAATAAATCGTATTTTTGAGTTTCCTTAAACCAAATAAAATTAATGGGTAAAACAATAGCAATTGCTAATCAAAAAGGCGGAGTTGGAAAAACCACTACTTCTATAAATTTAGCTGCATCATTAGGTGTATTAGAAAAAAAAGTGCTACTTATAGATGCCGATCCACAGGCCAATGCAACTTCTGGATTAGGTATAGATGTAGAAAGCATAGAAATAGGTACTTACCAACTATTAGAACATACCAATACCGCAAAGCAAGCCATTGTTAAAACCGAAACACCAAATCTAGATATAATTCCTGCCCATATCGATTTGGTAGCCATTGAAATAGAATTGGTAGATAAAGAGGCAAGAGAGTATATGCTAAAAAAAGCATTAGAAGAAGTTAAAGACCAATACGACTTTATTATTATAGACTGCGCTCCTTCTTTAGGGCTCTTAACCCTTAATGCATTAACAGCTGCCGATGCAGTAATTATTCCTATACAATGTGAATATTTTGCTTTAGAAGGATTAGGGAAACTACTAAATACCATAAAAAGTGTGCAAAAAGTACACAATCCAGATTTAGATATAGAAGGCCTACTACTAACCATGTACGATTCGCGTTTACGCTTATCTAACCAAGTAGTAGAAGAAGTACAAAAACATTTTAACAACATGGTTTTTCAAACTATAATACAACGTAATGTACGTTTAAGCGAAGCACCTAGTTATGGCGAAAGCATCATTAATTACGATGCTTCTAGTAAAGGTGCATCAAATTATTTAAGTTTGGCAAAAGAAGTGATTACAAAAAACTCCTAATTATGGCGAAGGCAACCAAGAAACAAGCTTTAGGTAGAGGATTATCTGCACTCTTAAACGACCCAAGTAACGATATACAATCGGCAAAAGATAAAAATGCCGATAAAGTAATTGGAAACATCGTAGAATTACAATTAAATTTAATTGAAGTAAATCCGTTTCAACCTCGTTCTAATTTTAACGAAGAAACACTTCGGGAATTAGCGTCGTCTATAAAAGAACTTGGTGTTATACAACCAATAACAGTAAGAAAACTAGAATTTAACAAATACCAATTAGTATCTGGAGAGCGACGTTTTCGCGCTTCAAAACTTATTGGTCTAGAAAGTATTCCTGCATATATACGTATTGCCAACGACCAAGAAAGCCTTGAAATGGCTTTGGTAGAAAACATACAACGTCAAGATTTAGATCCAATAGAAATAGCATTATCTTACCAACGTTTAATAGACGAGATACAGTTAACGCAAGAACAAATGAGCGAGCGCGTAGGAAAAAAACGCTCTACAATTGCTAACTATATACGCTTATTAAAACTAGACCCTATTATTCAAACTGGCATGCGCGACGGCTTTATTTCTATGGGACATGGTCGTGCAATTATTAATATAGAAGACCAAAGCATACAATTAGATATTTACGAAAAAATATTAGAAAATAAACTTTCTGTTCGCGATACTGAAAAATTAGTAAAAAACTTCAACTCTACGCAAGCAGTAAACCTTCCAAAAAACACAAAAGACGAACTCCCAAAGTTTGTAAAAAAAGGAATAAAAGATTTCTCAGAATACTTCGGCCATAAAATAGACGTTAAAGTTTCTAGTAATGGCAAAGGAAAAATCACTATCCCTTTTCATTCTGAAGAAGATTTTAACCGAATAAAAAAGCTTGTACAACGTGATAAATAAATTTTTTATAGCAAGTATATTGTCTCTTTTTATTTGTTTTTCTGCTATAGCACAAGAAGAAAAAAATGCTACAACAAAAAAACAAACTGAACAAAATGGAGTAGTCATTGAAGGCGAATTAGACCGTAGAAAACCTATCGATCCTTTAACACCTGCTCGTGCTGCATTTTACTCGGCAGTATTACCAGGACTTGGACAAGCCTACAATAAAAAATACTGGAAAATACCAATAATTTACGCTGCACTTGGCGCAGGAACCTATTTCTACCTAGACAACGACAAAGAATACAAACGTTATAGAAACGCTTACAAACGCAGACTAGCAGGATTTGAAGACGATGAGTTTTTTGGCTCGGTAACAGACGATGGTTTGCGAGAAGCACAAAAAACATTTAGAAGAAATAAAGAATTATCCCTTTTAATAACCATTGGTTTATACGCTTTAAATATTGTAGATGCTAATGTAGATGGACACTTATTACAATATAATGTAGACGATAATCTTACGTTACAACCACATTATAAACTTAACGAATTTGATAATACAGGAGATTTAGGTCTTTCAGTTAATTTTAAATTTTAACTAATTTATTAGACGATATACCAAATGAAAATTGCTTTACTAGGTTACGGGAAAATGGGAAAAACCATAGAGCAAATCGCTTTACAACGTGGTCATGAAATAGTAATAAAAGCAAGTAAAAACGATTCTTATTCTATTACAAAAGCAGATATAGCAATAGATTTTAGTGTGCCAGAAGCTGCTTTTTTAAATATTTCAAATTGCCTTAAACATAATATTCCTGTAGTATCAGGAACCACAGGTTGGTTAAATAACTACGAAAATGCAGTAGCTTTATGTGAAGAAAAAAATGGCGCTTTTATTTATGCTTCCAATTTTAGTTTAGGTGTAAATATTTTTTTCGAGCTTAATAAAACACTAGCCAAAATGATGGCAACACTAGAAGACTATAAAGTTAATCTTGAAGAAATACACCATACTCAAAAACTAGATAAACCTAGCGGAACTGCTATAACCTTAGCTAACGCAATTCTTGAAGAAAACAAAAAGTACAACTCTTGGTCTTTAGAAAGCAAAACCAAAGCTTTAAAAATAGAAAGCAAACGAATAGAAAATGTTCCAGGTACACACAGCATACAGTATAAAAGTGAAATAGATACTATACAAATAAAACATACAGCACATAACCGACAAGGATTTGCACTTGGTGCAGTAATAGCTGCAGAATGGTTAGTAAATAAAACTGGAGTTTACAGCATGAAAGATGTGTTAAATATTAGTTAAGCTACAGTATATTTGTAACGTTTATTAAAAAACAAACAACTAACAACAATTAAATTGCAATACGCAATCACTAGTACATAAAATTATGACACTTACACAATTATTGATATTCTTTTTAATTATTCAAGTAATTCACGGATTAGGAACCTGGAAACTTTATGTTAAAGCAGGACACCAAGCATGGGAAGCTTTTGTTCCGGTATACAATGCTGTTGTATTAATGAA
>JBMZDY010000155.1:0-5351 GCA_049614585.1 Oceanihabitans sp. | reverse complement strand
CTGAAGGGCACGACCAAAACGAGTATAAATACACCAATTCTATAATAGACAGGTTTAATAAAGAAATAAACCTAATTAATAAAAAAATTCCGTTGCCACCATTGTTTAATATGATGATGGAAGCAAGATCTGTAATAGAATGGTCTTCCATATATTGCTTATATCCATTTATTCCTAAAAGAATTAAAGGAAAAGGGAAGCCAGTATTATTAATTCCGCCTTATTTAGGCGACGATTTTTCCACTTCTTTTGTACGAAAGTATTTAAAATCTTTAGGCTTTTCTACTTATAAATGGGAGTTAGGTTTTAACATGATTAAAGCACATTATATTCCTAGACTAGAAGAAAAATTACACGATATATACCAAAAGCATGGCGAAAAAGTAAGTATTGTTGGCTGGAGTGGAGGTGGCATATTTGCTAAAATAATGGCAAATAGGCATCCAGATCAAGTAGAGCAAATACTAACAATAGGCTCGCCAATCTGGGGAGTAATGGACATGAAAACGCCTTTGTATGGTTTGTTAGAGTTTTTTAGAGGCAAATCTTTAAAAGAACGTAACGAAAGGTTTTTGGCAGAGCTAGAACCAATACCAACAATACCTGTAACTTGTATATATACAAAAACCGACGGTTTAGTTCCTTGGAAACATTGTATGGAAGCAGCAACCTATAGAAAGAATATTAAAAATATAGAAGTCTACGGAAGCCACTCTGGATTAGGCGCAAATGCAAGTGTGTTATTAGTAACCGCAAATATGCTTAGTGCTAATATTCAGGGAAAAAAAATAAGAGATGTAGGTTCTAACTTAGAACGATTTTTATATCCAAACTTTTGGAATAAAGCTAGAAAAGCATTCCAATCTAAAGAAACATTAGTGCAAAACGCTAAATAATTTGTAATGAATCATATAATTGAACATCATAAATTTCAAGAAGCACTTAAGCAAATAGCTAAAGAGCAAAAATTAGACCTAGAAACGGTAAAACAGCAAGGAGCTAGTTGTATAAAAGAGTTGTATGCACAACAGCATCCAATGGCAAAATTAGTATCTGTTAAAAGTTTCGATTATATCCTTTCTAGAGCATATAACGATAAAATCGATGTCGACCCAAAAGGAATAAAAAAGCTCATGAAATTAATGCAGAAAAACTCTGTAGCATTTATCATGACACATAAAACCTATCTCGATACTTTGGTGTTAATATCTACATTAGCACGATATGGCATGCCAATACCATATTCTTTTGGTGGAAGCAATTTAGCTTTTCCAGGATTAAAACAATTGGGTAATAATGCAGGACTTATTTTTATACGAAGAAGTTTTAAAGACGATTTAATTTATAAGGCAGCACTACGTCATTATATTTCAACAATAATTGATAAAGGCGAGCATTTAACTTGGAATATTGAAGGCACGCGTTCCAGAACCGGAAAAATAATCTACCCTAAAATGGGGATTTTAAAATATATAAAAGAAGGAGAAGCCCAAAGTTCTAGAAATATTAAATACGTTCCAGTTTCTATTGTTTACGATTTAATTCCAGATGTTAAAGAAATGACGGAAGAAGGAAAAGGGCATGAAAAAAAATCGGAGAACGTAAAAGAAGCGGTTAGTTATATTAAAAAACTAGGGCATGATTATGGTCGTGCAGCAATCCGTTTTGGTGATCCTGTAGAAATAGAAGAACACCAGCAAGCCATCATTCCAGATATGGAAGAAGATAGCTATGCAGACAAAAATACCTTACCACGTTTTGCTTTCGAACTTATTCATAAAGCAAACGCAATAACACCAGTTACAACGGTATCGCTGGTATGCCACGTGTTACTTAACGATTTTGCACTTACCAAAAAAGAAATAGAATTTAAAGTAAATCGCTTAATGACTTATATCGGTCAAAAGCAAGAAGATGTACTTATAGATCGTGGAAATAAAATTGGTGTTACCATTCAAAAAGCCTTAAATTTATTAAAGAGCGCAAGAATAGTACAAAAAAGTAGAGCTGGCCAAAAGGCGCAATATAGTTTGGTAGCTACCGAGTATTTACCAGCAACCTATTATGCAAACATGGCTTCTGGCCATTTATACCACCAAGCATTTATAGAAATGGCTTTGGTGAAAATTAAAAACGATACATCGGCCAATAGAATTACCCATTTCTGGGAAGAAATAATGAAGCTTCGCAACTTGTTTAAGTTCGAATTTTTCTATACCAATAAGCCAAAATTCAGTAGTGAAATTGAAGCCGAATTATTGCGTTTCGATAAAAACTGGCGAACCATTTTAGCAGACCCAATGGGCGATATTTCGGCATTACTAAAAAAACAAGATTTATTTGTTTCTAGAGCTATACTATTATCTTATTTAGAAGCAGATAAAGTGGTTTGCTATACCTTAAATAATTGGGATACCGACGACGAGTTTAAAGAAGAAGAGTTTGTAGACCTTGCCATGTTTAAAGGGAAAGAGTTGCATTGGCAATCTAAAATTACTCGTTTAGATAGTGTATCGAAACCATTTTTAGTAAATGCATTGCGTTTTGCAAAAAATGCAAATCTTACACCTGTAGAAAGAGATTTAGACTATTCAGGTTTAGAAGCATGGAAAAATCAACTAGACGATTTATCTAATAGACTAGCCTACTTAAAGCAAATAGAAATACATAGAGATAAAAAAATATTTAAAGAGCAATCTTTAATTAAAAATACAGTTCCAGAATCGAATACTAATAGTTTGCATCCAATAGAAGAAATTGAAGAAGGATCGCATATTACTGCTTTTTTCGATTTAGACCGAACGCTAATCAACGATTTTTCGGCAAAAAAATTCATGACAACGCGTTTGTTTAGTGGTAAAACAACAGCAAAAGAATACCTTACCCAGTTTGCAACAGCATTAGTGTTTGCTTTCGGAAATAGAGATTTTGAAGTGCTTACAAAAATAGCAGCACTAGGTGTAAAAGGAATTAAAGAATCCGATTTTGTTACCTTAGGCGAGCACGTTTTTACCGATTATTTAGAAGAAACAATCTATCCAGAATCGCGCGAATTAATACAAAAGCACTTAGCAAAAGGGCATAATGTGGTAATAATATCGGCAGCGACTACTTACCAAATAAAACCAGTAGCAAAAGCACTAGGAATAAAAGATGTATATGCTACCGAAATGGAATTGCGTAACGGGAAGTTTACTGGTCGCGTTTCCGAAATGTGTTGGGGAGAAGGCAAAGCTAGAGCAGCACGAAAATTTGCAAAAAAGAATAAAACCGATTTATCTAAAAGCTATTTCTATACCGATAGTTTCGACGATTTTCCACTATTAAAAATTGTAGGAAACCCAGTAGCAACAAACCCAGATTCCAGATTATCACAAGTAGCATTCGAAAATAACTGGCCAATATTAAGGTTTGAAGAACCAGTAGAAAAGCCATTAATTAATGGTTTTAGAACTGGCTTAGCAGCTGCAAGTATTTACCCTTCAACATTAAAAGGCTTACTAAAAGGAGCATTAACTTTATCTAGGCAAGAAGCTGCAAATACAGCATTAGCAAGTATTGGCGATTTAGGGTCTAAAATGGCAGGTCTAGAAATTGCTGTAAAAGGAAAACATAATTTAAATGAAATTCGTCCTGCAGTTTTTTGTTTTAACCACCAAAGTGCAGCAGACTTCTTTATTGTTACCAAGTTAATTCGTCATGACTTTACTGGAGTAGCAAAAAAGGAATTAGAAAAAACACCTTTCGGTCCAATTTTCTCGGCATTAGGAGCAATATATGTAGACAGAGCCAATAGAGATAAGGCTATAGAAGCCATGAAACCTGCTGTAGATGCATTAAAAAGTGGTGTCTCTGTTGCTATTGCACCAGAAGGAACCCGAAGTGGAAGCAAAGATTTAGGGAAATTTAAAAAAGGAGCCTTTCATATGGCAATGCAAGCAGGAGTGCCTATAATTCCTATTGTAATTAAAAATGCATATATGGCAATGCCAAAAGGATCTAGTATGTTTAAACCTACACACATCGAGGTAGTGGTATTAGAACCTGTAGATACATCGCTTTGGAAACTAAAAAACATCGATAAGCATATAGAAGATGTTCGTAATTTATATCTTAACGAATTAGAGAATTAATTAAAAAGAATTCCTCGACGCTTTGCGTTGGGGTTTCCGTTGAAATTGTCATTCCCGCTAACCTGCCTGTCGGCAGACAGGAGCGAGAATTTAAATGCAGAAGCTGTTTTTTATTCAATTTCTCGAACAATAAATACGTAACCAAATGAAATTAAACGTTGGAATTTTAGGAGGAGGATCTTGGGGAACCACAGTAGCTTCCTTAACAGCAAAGAATAGTAATGCAATTTTATGGGCAAGAAACCCAGAAACCGTAAACGAAATTAATAAATCGCATACCAATTCAAAATACTTACCAGGCGCCAAATTAAATAAAAATTTAACGGCTTCGGCATCAATAGAAGACACGGTAAAAAATGCAGATGTGATTGTAATGGGTATTCCTTCGCAACATTTTAGAGCAGTATTACGCCAAGCAAAACCATATATTAGACCATGGATTCCAATAGTAAGTTTATCTAAAGGATTAGAACTAGATACCAAAATGCGAATGACACAAATTATTGAAGAAGAACTTCCAGGTCATCCAGCAGGAGTTTTAACTGGACCAAATTTAGCAAAGGAAATTCACTCTGGTCAAGCTGCTGCAGCAGTAATTGCTATGGTAGATAAAACCATTGCAAAGCAGTTGCAGAGTGTTTTTAGTACAGGTTTATTTCGCGTATATACCAACAATGATGTTATTGGTTGCGAACTTGGTGGCGCATTAAAAAACATTATGGCAATTGCCACAGGAATGGGAGATGGTGCCAATGCAGGAGACAACACCAGAGCCGCTTTAATAACCAGAGGCCTATCGGAATTAACCCGATTAGGAACCGCAATGGGCGGAAAGCGCAGAACTTTTTCTGGACTTGCAGGAATGGGCGATTTGGTAGCTACTTGCTCGAGTTCTAAAAGTAGAAACCACCATGTAGGTTTTCAAATAGGACAAGGAAAAAGCCTAAAGCAAATTATTGAAGAAATGAACGAAGTTGCCGAAGGTGTAAAAACCGCAAAAGCAGTTATGGAACTTGCTAACGATTACAAAGTAGATATGCCAATTTCTAGAGAAGTGTATAAAGTACTATACGAAGGCAATACCGTTAACGATGCCTTTAAAGGTTTACTGAAGATTGAAAGCGGTTCGGAGAAGGAGCCAGGTTAGGATGGGGGTTTTTGGAGTGTCTTGTCCTGAAATATGGCTACAGGTTAAAATTGAATTAAGCTGATAATTTA
>JBMZDY010000154.1:0-5362 GCA_049614585.1 Oceanihabitans sp. | reverse complement strand
GTTAAAATTACAAAATGTTTCTTGAAAATACAGTAAATCATAAAGAACAATTTGGTTGGATTGAAGTAATTTGCGGTTCCATGTTTTCTGGTAAAACCGAAGAGTTAATTCGAAGACTTAAGCGTGCGCAATTTGCAAGGCAAAAAGTAGAAATATTTAAACCTGCAATAGATGTGCGTTACGACGAAGATATGGTGGTTTCTCATGATGCAAACGAAATACGTTCAACGCCTGTTCCTGCTGCAGCGAATATACCTATTCTTGCAGATGGTTGCGATGTGGTTGGTATAGATGAAGCACAGTTTTTCGATGCCGAAATTGTTCGTGTGTGTAACGATTTAGCCAATAAAGGAATACGGGTAATTGTTGCTGGTTTAGACATGGATTTTAAAGGAAACCCTTTTGGGCCAATGCCTAACTTAATGGCAACTGCAGAGTATGTTACCAAAGTACATGCTGTGTGTACACGAACTGGAAATTTAGCACAATATAGTTTTAGAAAATCTAAAAGCGACGATTTGGTTTTACTAGGGGAAACCGAAGAATACGAACCATTAAGTAGAGCAGCATATTATAAAGCTACTATGCGCGAAAAAATTAAAAGTATAAAAGTGCAAGAAGCCCAAGAAGTAGCCGCTAAACAAAAAAAATAGCATGGCTAAAATACAGGAAACACTTTTAGAAATAAATTTAAATGCTTTAGCACATAATTTACAGTATTTAAAATCTAAACTTCAAAAAAACACCCAGTTTTTGGCAGTAGTTAAAGCATTTGCGTACGGAAGCGATGCTATACAAATTGCAAAACATTTACAAACGCTAGAAGTAGATGGTTTTGCTGTTGCTTATACAAACGAAGGTGTTGCTTTACGCGATGCCGGAATTACAAAACCAATTTTAGTTTTACACCCACAGGAGAGTAATCTAGAAATTATTATTGCACGATGCCTAGAGCCTAACTTGTATAATTTTAAAATTTTAAACGCTTTTATAGAAACCGCAAAAGCAAAGCAACAAAAGGAATATCCTATTCATATTAAATTTAATACTGGTTTAAACAGATTGGGTTTTAAAGCAGAAAATGTAACAGCCGTTTGCCAATTAATTAACCAAAATACAAGTGTAAAAGTTGCATCTATATTTTCGCATTTAGCAGCAAGTGAAGCAAAAAGTGAAAAGGAATTTACCAACAAACAAATAGAAGATTTTAAGAATACTTCTGAAGCTTTTTGTGCTAATATAGGTTATTCACCAACTTTGCATATTTGTAATACCTCAGGAATTTTAAATTACCCAGAAGCACATTTTAATATGGTAAGAAGCGGTATAGGCTTATATGGTTTTGCTAATAGTATAACCGAAAATAAAAACCTAAAACCAATTGCTACATTAAAATCGGTAATTTCACAAATTCATACCTTACAAGCTGGAGAAAGTTTAGGGTATAATCGTGCCTTTATAGCTAAAAAAGAAACAAAAACGGCAACAATACCTATAGGTCATGCAGATGGTATTAGTAGAATATATGGTAATGGTGTTGGTTATGTAACTATAAATGGAGAGAGAGCAACTATTATTGGTAATGTTTGTATGGATATGATTATGGTAGACGTAAGTACTGTAAATTGCAAGGAAGGCGATACCGTGATTATTTTTAATGCTACCAATACTGCCGAGCATTTAGCAGAAACAGCAAATACTATTTCTTACGAATTAATAACTGCAATATCACAACGTGTAAAACGTGTATTTATACAATAGCAAAATTAATTTGTTTGAAAAATAGCATCTTAGTTTTCTTTTTTTCCTTACTTTTAGAATACTATTTTCCCTCTTTCAATTATTATTAATAGCATATTCATATTTTAACTTAAAATTTATAATTATGCTAGGCGATACCTTAAAAATAGCTTTTGGCGAGCTAGGACAAAAAGAAATTAGTGGTCCAACACACAACGAACGTATTTTAGAATACCAACAAATGACAGGCTTAAACTTTGGAAACGACGAAGTAGCTTGGTGCAGTATATTTGCTAATTGGGTGGCTCTACAAGCAAATCTAGAAATGTCTAATAAAGCAAATGCAAGAAGCTGGTTACAAGTAGGAAAAAAAACAAACTGGCCACAACCAGGAGATATTGTAGTTTTTTGGCGAGATAGTATTTCTAGCTGGAAAGGACATGTAGGCTTTTTTATTGGCTATACTAAAAGTGGTAAATCGATTTACTGTATTGGTGGTAATCAGGACGATGAGGTAAATATTAAAACGTTTCCGTTAGACAAGATTTTAGAGTTTAGAAGTTTAACAGATACAATAACAGAAGTATTAGTAATTCCTACTGGTTATTTACGAAAAGGAGATAGTAGCGAAAACGTGAAATTATTACAAAAAATACTAATAAAATTAAACTTGCTTTCTGGAAATGCCGATGGTGTTTTTGGACCAAATACCGAAACTGCTCTAAAAAAATTTCAAACAAATAACGGGATTACTGTAGACGGTATTTATGGAAGCGAGTCTAGAGAAGCTCTAGATAGTATATTAAATAATTAGTGTAAAAAGAAATAGGGTTACAGCTTAAAATGTTTTTTTTACAAACTTCATTTTAATAGTATATGGCTTGTTGTTAACTTGTGTGGTGTAGTGCCATTGCATAGATTTACTAGAAAGTTGTTTAATTTTTAATTTGTGTCTTCCTATTTCACCAGCATCGTTTTTAATATTTAATACTACATCGTATAAGCTAGATTTGTTTGTGTTTTTTGTAACATCAAAAGTAATTTCTCTTTTTCCGTAAGAGCAGTATAAATCATTAATAGCATAACTACCAGAGTTGCTATTAGGACTAAAACGCCATAAACTTTGTTCAAAACACCTGTTGGTAACATCGTTAAACAAAATGGTTTTGTCGTACATGTTTGGCTCTAAATAAGTCACCTTGTCTAGTAACCAATAATCTTTTAAAATTTTTTCTGAAGCTTTTTCAGAAGGAGATTTAAAACCTAAAAATAGTAAGCAGGTAAGGGAAACGAATACTAGTTTTTTTATCATTTTTTGCTATTATAGTTCGAATTGAATTTTAAATTTGAAAAACTAGATTCTTGCTAGTTTAACGCTTTTTTACAAAATGCAATTTTGCGAAATACGCAATAAAATAACGTTTTTGTAAGAAATTTACTACTAATTCTAAGTTTTTATAAATTATTGATAAAATTTAATTTACAAAGGTGCGAATATAGCAATTTTATATTTCTTAACCAAAAAAGCTGCTTTTAAGGTTTTTATAGTTTATTTAATTAGCTGTAATTGTATGCGTTTTCTAGAAACATCTACAATTAATACTTTTACAATTATTTGCTGGTGTAAACTTACATGGGCATTTACATCGCTTACAAAACTATTAGAGAGGTTAGAAACGTGAATAAGGCCACTCTCTTTAATGCCAACATCTACAAAAGCACCAAAATTGGTAATATTATTTACTATACCTGGAAGTAATTGGCCTTCTCGTAAATCGTTAATTGTTTTAATATTTTGATTAAAAGTAAAAACCTTTGCTTGCTCTCTTATGTCTAATCCAGGTTTTTCTAGTTCCTTAATAATATCTTGAAGCGTAGGTAATCCAACTGTTGTGGTACAATATAATTTTAAATTTATACTTTTTAAAAGCGAAGCGTTTCCTATTAAAGTATCTACTTGCTGGCCTAAATTAGCAGCCATTTTTTCAACAATCGTATAGCTTTCTGGGTGAACTGCCGAATCGTCTAATTTGTTTTTTGCATTTTTTATACGTAAAAAAGGTGCTGCTTGTTCAAAAGCTTTGCTACCTAGTCGAGCAACTTTTTTTATTTCTTTTCTACTTTTAAAAACACCAATTTCCTTTCGGTAAATTATAATGTTTTCGGCTAATTTTGGTCCAATCCCTGAAACATAACTTAATAAAGATTTGCTAGCAGTATTAATATTAACTCCAACAGCATTTACACAGTTTTCTACTACAACATCTAGCTGTTTTTGTAATTTGTTTTGGTTTACATCGTGTTGGTATTGGCCAATACCTATAGATTTGGCATCTATTTTCACCAACTCGGCAAGCGGATCTTGAAGTCGTCTTCCTATAGAAACAGAACCTCTTACTGTAACATCGTAATTTGGAAATTCTTCTCGTGCAATTTTAGATGCCGAATAAATACTAGCTCCTGCTTCGCTTACTACAAATACTTGTATGTCGTTTTTAAAGCGTATTTTTTTAATTAACATTTCGGTTTCTCTAGAAGCAGTTCCGTTTCCAATAGCAATAGCTTCAATTTTATAAGCATCTGCTAGAGAGCTTATTTTTTTCATTGCACCAATGGCATCGTTTTTTGGTGCATGCGGATAAATGGTTTCGTTGTATTTAAGTTGTCCTTGTGCATCTAAGCAAACAACTTTACAACCCGATCGAAATCCTGGGTCTATTGCTAATACTCGCTTTTCACCCAATGGAGAACCCAATAAAAGTTGTTTCAGGTTTTTTTTAAAAACACGAATTGCAGCATCGTCTGCTTTCTCTTTTGCTAGTAGTAATGCTTCGTTTTTTAATGCTGGTAATAGCAATCGTTTTAAAGCATCAGTAATAGCAATTGCTATTTGTTTTGCGCATGCGTTTTGCGATCGTATAATTTTATTTTCAATTTTTTGAAAAGCACGTTCGGTATCTATTTCAATTTTAACACGTATAAAGCCTTCTTTTTCTGCTCTTAATATTGCTAATAATCGATGCGAAGGAATTCTTTTTAAAGATTCTTCCCACTCAAAATAATCTCTAAATTTTTGCGCTTTTTCTTCCTCTTTTTTAGTGCTTATTACTTTTGTAGAAATGATAGCATTACGTTCTAGTTGGTAACGTATGGAACTTCTAATATCGCTTCTTTCGTTTATCCATTCGGCAATTATATGTCGTGCTCCTTCTAAAGCTTCATCTATAGTGTTAATTTCTCCTTTAATATATTTAAATGCTATCGATTCTATATCTGATGCATTTTGGCTCATAATAATTTTAGCCAAGGGCTCTAAACCATTTTTTCTAGCAGTTTCAGCTTTTGTTTTTCGCTTTTTTTTAAATGGTAAGTATAGGTCTTCTAGTGTTGTTAAATCTAAACAGTTTTCAATTTTTGTTTGTAACTCTTTAGTTAATAGGTTTTGTTCTTCTAGTGTTTTTAATATGGCGATTTTTCGTTTTTCTAAAGCTTCAAACTGCTCTTTGTACTTAACGATATCGCCAATTTGAACTTCGTCTAAATTCCCTGTTTTTTCTTTTCTATATCTAGAAATAAACGGAATTGTACAATCTTGATTTAATAGTTCTATAGTATTTTTTAC
>JBMZDY010000153.1:0-5386 GCA_049614585.1 Oceanihabitans sp. | reverse complement strand
GGAACGCTATTTTTTCAAACTCTATAAAAACAGACCTTGCAATCTATGGTTCTTCTAGAGCATGGGTAGATATTAGTCCAAAAATATTAGAAGACAGCTTAAAAATTTCTGCTTATAATTTTGGTATCGATGGGCATAATTTTTGGCTACAATACTACAGGCACCAAGCATATTTAAAAAATAACCCAAAACCCAAACACATTATTTTGGCTGTAGATTTTAACAGCCTTCAAAAAAGAGAAGAACTGTATTTAAGCGAACAATTCCTGCCATATATGCTATGGAATAAAGACTTATATACCTATACAAAATCGTATACTGGTTTTAACAATGTTGCGTATTACATACCATTAATTAGGTATATAGGAAAAACAGCAGTATTAGAAAAATCTTTTAACAACCTTAATAAAAAACCTACACCTTATAGAAGCAATGGTTATAAAGGAGTCGAAAAAAACTGGTCTAATGCCTTAGCAAAAGCAAAATTAAAATTAGACAATTACACTATAGAATATGATAAGCCTACTATAGCTTTGTTTGAGAAATTTTTAACCGAATGCAGTAAAAAGAATATTGCTGTTACAATGGTTTATACGCCAGAGCATATTGAAGGGCAAGAGTTTATTAAAGACCGACAGAAACTAATTAATACCTTTCAATGGTATTCCAAAAAATTCAACATTCCTTTTTTAGACTACTCTAAGGATTCTATTTGTTACCAAAAAAAATACTTTTATAATGCAATGCATTTAAACAAAAAAGGATCGGAAAAGTTTACAAAAATATTAGCCAGCGATTTAAAAAATAGAAGTACTCCCTAATTTATTTACATGCATCTTCTAATAGCTGTTGAATACCTTGAATATGTTTTTGAAAACTAAACGCTTCCATAATCCGTTTTTTTCCTGCGGCACCTAATTTCCTTGCAAATGCTTTATCGTCAAGAATACGCAACATATTATTTGCCATAGTAGCTACATCATGCTCTTCACAAAGCAAGCCTGTTTTTTCGTGGACTACCACATTTTTAATTCCTGCATGGTAGGTAGATATTACTGGCAAGCCTGCAGAACTCGCTTCTAATACAGATATTGGCATGCCTTCCATATCGCCATTTTCTGCAGTTACCGAGTGCTGTACAAAACCTTGCGCGTTTTCTAAAATAGTAACAAACTGCTCTGGTGTAATTACCCCTAAAAATTTTACATTGTTTTCTATTTTATAATAGCTTACCAAATTTTCGCAAACCTCTTTTAATACGCCTCCTCCTGCTAATAATAATTTTGCGTCCGGATGTTTTTTTAATACTTCTTTAAAAGCCAAAATGGTATAATAAGGTGCTTTTTTATTTTTAAACCTACCAATAAAAACCAAATGCTTTTCTTTAAAAGTAGGTGTGATTTCTAAAAATTTTGGTTGGGCAGCATTTGCATTATAAAACAATTTTTCGCTTGGGCAACCAAGAGCAAGAAGCTTTGCTTCCATATCGGTAGATACAGCTATTATTTTTGATGCGTATTTAAAAAGTTGCTTGTAATTATTATTTTCTGTTAAATGCGAATACACCGTAGCATCAAAACCATGAAAATGCACTACCATTGGCAGTCCCGATTTTTTTATAATAGGCAATAAGTAGTTTGCATGATTCCCGTACTCTACTAGTACAACATCGATTTTATTTTTTTTAAGAGAGCCTGTTATTATTTTTTCTTCGACAAAAGTAGTGCTGCCTTTGGTTACATTTTTTAAAACTTTTAAAGCATTAATTTTAAATTTTGAAGCAAGCTTTGCATGGTTTTCTAGTGCTATTCCAGGGCCAACACCATAGTAATAAAACACCTTTTCTTTAAGGTAGTTTTTATGTGCTTGTATAAATGTTTCGGAATACGGATTTTGGTTTGGCGAAAACAAAGCAATATTTAATTTACTAGAACTCATTTCTTTAATTTTAAATTATGCGTTTACAATATGCTCTTTAAAGTGGTTTGCAACTACTGTTTCGGCTTCTTTACGTTTGGTTTCAATACTATTTAAATAGGTTTTATAGTTTTCTATAAACGCATCGGTTTTTGTAAACCAGGTGTCCATATTTTCTTTAAATGAAAAGCTACAATCTTCTAAATTTAATGCTTTAAAAATGCCCAACGATTTATCTTCGTAAGCAATATTTAACACTGGAATTCCTGCCATTAAAGATAAAATTGCGCCATGCAAACGCATACCAATATATGCATCGCAAGTAGCCACTTCTTGTAAAAAATTTTCAAGAGACATTTTTGCTGTGTTTATATGTATTTGCGCCTGTATTTTTGGTGCTAATTTAGCCATGATTTCTTTAAAATAAATGGTATCGTTGGTATAACCAGGAACTCCTTGACATGTTGAAATAAACGAAAGTTGGTAACCAGCAAGCACTAATTTATTACAAAGTTTCACCGCTTTTTCTAGGGTTTGTTCGCTTTCGGTTTCGTAGCGCCAAGCTCTAAAATTTATAGCAATTCTTTTTAATTTTCTATCTACATTTACTGGCTTACTATATTCTTTATTTAAATAAAATGCAATATCGTTACTTAATACAATATTGCTTGCTGTATAGCCTATGTTTTTTAAATGCGCTACAGAATAATGCTCTCTAACAATTACTTTTTTTGCGTTTTTAAAAACTTGATTAAGCCTTTGGTAATTTTCTGGTTTCCAGAATGGCCCTACAGATTGATAAAAAATATAGTATGGTTTTCGCAATACTTTATGAATAAATTCTATAGTATTTAACCTTTTATTAAATCCGTAAAAATCGTGAATATATCCTCCAGCCGAAGCAATTACAAAATCTGAATTTTTTAATATTTCTAAAACCGATTGCTCTCTTTTTGAGGCAAGCATTTTCGAAAAAAAATGTGCATAAGAAAGCTTTAAATACTGATTAAGATAAAACCTTATTTTTCTTTTTATTTTAAAAACCAAACTTGGCTTTTGAGTATCTGGGCAAAAAAACGAGTATTCCCAATCCCAATGTAAGTCTAAGGTTGGGAAATATTTTTTATACAATACTGGGTTATTACACAATATGGAAATATTAGGATTCTCAAAATTATTTTGTAGTATTGAAATGGTCGCTTTTAACAATGCTTCGTCGCCTCCATTAATAGGAACCGAATTTATTATTACTATATTTTTTTGCGTTGTATTCAAGGAATAATTGTTGTTTTTTTAAGCTTTAATTTCTTTTAAATATATGCATAAGTAACCGGTTTAGCAATTGGGGTTAATGCATTAATTTACGGTATACATCTAACCACTTTTCGATTTCTTTTTTTCTTGTAAAATTATCAATAATATGCTGCTGTGCATTTGCTCCCATTTTAGTTCTTAACGCTTTATTTTCTAATAGGGTTAATAAATTTTTAGCAAATGAAACGGGTTGGCATGAAGGCGATAACAAACCAGTAAGCTCGTGCGTTATAACTTCTGGAATGCCACCTACTTGAGAAGCCACAATAGGTAACTTAAAATAGGCCGCTTCAAAAATGGAATTTGGTATGCCTTCTATAATGGATGGCTGAAAATAAATATCGGCATTTACCATGGTTTGTTTAACAGCATTATGCGATAACTCGCCTTTAAAAACAACAACCTCTTCAAGCTCTAATCGTTTAACATGAAATTCCAACATGGCCTTATCTACACCATCGCCAGCAATGTGGTATTCAAACGCAATGCCTTTTTGTTTTAAAACAAACATAGTTTCTAGTGCATAAACATAACCTTTTTCCCAAACCATTCTACCTACGGTTAGTATAATTGGTTTTTTATTTTCTGGCTTTTGCTTTATAAAACCGTTCATGTTCTGGATATCGATTGAACGATTAATTACTACACATTTAGTAGCATCTGCATGCAATTTTATTGCTTTATTTTTAAGATCTTCACTCACAAAATGCAATACATCTGCTTTATTAAAAATAGCTTGGGTTTGCTGTTTGTTTTTTTGTGAAGCGTGCGGAAACACATTAATATCGTAACCTCTAAAGCTAACAATTAATTTAATTTTTTCTTGCGCTAATAATGGCTCTATATTACTAAAGGTATTAGAAGTTAATAAGTGTATTACCTTTGGTTTGTAAGCAACTAAAGGCAGTAATTTAATTAAAGCTTTAGGCGTTTTATTAAGTTTTAAAATATTATATATTACATATATTAATTTTTCCTTTTTAGTATTTACTTTATAATTTGTTGCAAATGGAATATTCTTTTTTTTACTACCAACAAACAATTTTGTAAGCAGTGGTTCTTTTGCTAATTCTTGATACCAATTTATTAAATGCCGTTGGCGAATTGGATGCAAAACGGAAGCTATAATCGCAATATTTTTTTTCATTTTACAAAGCCTTTTAACCAATGTTTAATTTTTTTAATTTTATATTTTAATTGGTATTTAGTACCACCATAAAACCATGTTTTTGTTATAGGGATTTTTAGTTCTTTTAATATAACAGCAAACTCCATAATAAACACTTGTTTTTGTAATGCTTTAAAAACAGGATCTTTAGCATACGCCAATAATTGCTTTTTTATCTCTGGAATTGCTAAACTAGAATTCTCTTTAATAACTTTTAAATCGACACCTTTATTTCCTCTTGTTATTCCTAGGTGTAAGCCATGCCATGGTCTTTCGGCTTTCGAAACCGTTTTATCATGAAATTGAAAAGCTTCTTTATTTATTTTATACAAGAAATGCTCATCGCGTTTTAACCCTTGTAAATATTCCGACCGAAATATGGCATCTTTTTTAATTTTAGAAATAATTGGTTCTACTTTTTCAAAATACTCTTTGGTTTTAAAAAAGTGCAAACCGGTTAGTCGTTTTGTTAGATTCCCGTCTTTAAAAAGCCTCACTTTATTTGAAAACGGCAGTTGCAATTGCTTTAATTGAGCCTTATGAAAATGTAAAACAGATACTTCTTCTTTTAAAAAGAAAATATCAATATCCCCAATATATACATATTCAAATTCCTTAAAATATTCAAATCCTACAAGCCAACGTATTAATTTACCACCTCCACCTTTTATTTTAAAGTTTTTATAATCTGCATATTCTATATCTACTTTTACAATTTCAAAATTGGTAATATTATTTTCTTGCAATACCTGTAAAGCGCTTTTAATATTGAAATCTAGTTCTTTTTCTACAAATATTTTTACAAAACTTAAAGGGTACGTTTTACGTATAGAATAAATATAATACGGTATGTATTTTTGATAATTCCCAAAAACAAATGAAGCAAAACAAAGTGAATTTTGTGGCATTTAAGCGGTTAATTTATTGAAATTGATTTGAGCCTCTTCCCGAAACAAAATGTATAAAAGCTGCACTTAATAAATGCCC
>JBMZDY010000152.1:0-5402 GCA_049614585.1 Oceanihabitans sp. | reverse complement strand
CTTTCCAAAGTAAAAAAAGCGGCATAGGTTTTTGCTGATATTCTTTTACAATAAAAGCCCGACCCATTTCTATAGATTCGCTCATAAGTTTATAAAGCTCGGGTTCAAATCTAAATAAATCTTGAAGATAAAAACCATTAATACCATAGGCTGAAAATATTTTTGATCCCAAGCCCATTCTATAAGCGCCAGCTATTTTTTTTGCTTCGGTATCCCAAAGAAACATATGGTGATAGTAATTATCAAATCCATCTAAATCTATTGCTTCGTTGGTACCTTCTCCTACTTCTCTAAAGGTTATTTCGCGTAAACGACCAATTTCGTGTAAAATATTTGGTATGTTATTGGCTGGAGTTAAATAAACCTCGTAGTTTTTGCTTTGTAAAAGTCTTAAATTCTCTTTTTTTAAGTTTTCAACCTCACCAATCATGTCTTCTGTGTCACCAGGAATTGCAATGGTTTTTGGAGGTTTACTAGGTGCTTTTAAAGTATTAGATAGGTTGTCTAAAATTTTTGGTTTGTCTTCAAAAGCATGCGAAAGCATGTAGGTTTTTTTTCTTAAAAAGTTAGAAAACCCTTCTATGGTTTCGTGCTCTTTTTGGTCTTTTACATGTATTGGTTTCCCTATTCTAACTTTTATTGTTCTTCGTTTTTGTGTTAACAATTCCGAAGGTAATTTAGCTGTTCTAAAGGTATCGCTTATTTTAGAAAGCTTATAAAAGAGTTTCGAGTTTTTAGCATGAAAATATATAGGAACAACCGGTACTTCTGCCTTTTTTATTAGCTTAATTGCTGTTTCTTCCCAAGGTTTATCTACTACTAATTTACCGTCTTTATAAGTAGAAACTTCTCCTGCTGGAAAAACTCCTAATGGATGTCCATCGCGTAAATGGGTAATTGCATTTTTAAATCCTGCAATACTAGATTTAACATCTTTTCGATCTTCAAAAGGATTAACAGGCATTATATATGGCTTCATCGGCTCTATACGATGCAACAAAAAGTTTGCTATAATTTTAAAATCTTCTCGCTGTTCTATTAATAACTTTAAAAGTAAAATACCATCAATTCCACCTAGTGGATGGTTGGAAACGGTTATATAAGCGCCATCTTTTGGTAAGCGTTTTAAGTCTTCTTCTGGGATTTCGAATTTTATTTGAAATTCGCCTAATATTGCATCTAAAAAAGCTAAATCCTTTAAATGTTTATTTCGATTATAAATTCTATTTAAAGACGAAATTTTAAGTAATTTCATTAATCCCCAACCCAAAAAAGTGCCCAAAAACCCATACTTATCAGCATGGATTGCTTTCGATACTTCTTTTGCGGTTACTAGACTCATATTTTTTTTTTAACGAATTATTATTTAATCAAAAATTAAAATTTTGCAATGGCAAATGTACTAAATGTTTACTTAGTAACTATTTGCACTGTGGTTTGAGTTAATTGTTTCAATAACACCTCTTTACCTTCTTCTAGGCTTTTTATTGCCTTTTGGTTATAGTGCCGTATGGTATACAACGAAACATTTTCGTTATAGGTTACTCTAAATTTTGCTTTTAATTGTTGTAACAATGCTTCTAAGTTTTGATATACATTATCGATACAAACCGAAAAACTTATTGCCGAATTTTGAATTAATGTTACTTTCATTTTATAAGCATGTAATAAGCTAAAAATACTACTTATATTTTCTTCTACGATGTACGAAAAGTCTAAAGAAGATAAGGATATTAATACTTGATTCTTTTTAACAATAAAGCATGGCATTTCCGGGTGTAAATCTACTCCTTTGCTTACTTTAGTGCCTTTTGCTTTTGGGTTTAAAAAAGATTTTACAAATAATGGTATCTCTTTACTTTGTAGCGGTTGTAAAGTTTTAGGGTGTATTACCGAAGCGCCATAAAAAGCTAGTTCTATTGCTTCGCGATACGAAATGTTATGTAACAATTGTGCGTTTTCAAAATATCGTGGATCTGCATTTAATACTCCAGGAACATCTTTCCAAATTGTAACGCTCTCTGCATTTAAACAGTATGCAAATATTGCTGCTGTATAATCACTACCTTCTCTTCCTAAGGTAGTAGAAAAATTATTCGAATCGCTAGCTAAAAAACCTTGTGTAATGTTAACTACGTTGGGGTTTAAATTAGCTGTTATTTGCTTTTGCGTAATTTCCCAATTTACATTTGCTCGACGGTAATAATTATCGGTTTTAATAAACTCTCTAACATCTAGCCATTTGTTATTAAGCTTCTTAAAATTTAAATACTCGCTAATTATTGTTGTAGACACCAGCTCGCCATAACCAATACATTGGTCGTAAACAAAATTATAATCTGGCGATTTATTTCTATTTAAAAACAAATCTAATTCTTGAAAAAAAGCATTTACTTTATTATATACAGGATGTGATTCTGCTTCAAATAAATCTAATAAAATACTATTATGAAATTTCTTTACGTCTTGTATGGCACTCTGTAATTCTGTTTTATTATTAAAATAGCTTTGCACTACTTTTTCTAAGGCATTTGTTGTTTTTCCCATAGCAGAAACTACAATTAATGTATTTTCTACGCCTACACTTTGCAATGTATGTACTAGTTGTTTAACTCCATTTGCATCCTTTACAGAAGCACCACCAAACTTAAATACCTTCATTTTCTATATACTTATTAATTGCTTGCGCATCTAGATGTACAACATGCCAATCGCGTAATATATTGGCGCCTTTATTTTCATAAAACTTAATTGCAGGTTCGTTCCAACTTAAAACTTCCCAGCTTATTCGTTTTACGCCTTGGTTTTTACCAAATTCTACAACTTTATTTAACAGTAACGAGCCTAATCCTTCACCTCTATATTTTTTGCTTACTATTAAGTCTTCTAAATGTAAAGTTTTACCTTTCCAGGTAGAATATCTATTGTAAACAAGAGCAATGCCAGCAATATCATTGGCAGATTCTGCAACAAAGCAAGTAAAAGCAGGGTGTTTAGAAAACCCATCTTCTATAATATTATGTACGGTTATTTCTACCGCATTAGGTTCTTTTTCAAAGACTGCTAATTCGGTTATTAAATTTAATATTTGCTGTGCATCCTTAGGGTTGGCTTCACGAATTAAATATTTCATAGCTACAATTTAATATCAAATATAGTTAAAGCCATTATTTATATCTATTAAACTTAAACGAAAAGCACATAGTTTAACAAAAAATACGATATTTGTAAAAACAAACAACTAGCATTATATGTCTCGAAAAAACCAAACTTTAGGCGAATTTATTATAGAAAATCAATCCTCGTTTAAATATACTTCTGGTGAATTATCTAGACTTATAAACTCCATTAGATTAGCTGCCAAAGTAGTAAACCACGAAGTGAATAAAGCTGGTTTAGTAGATATAATTGGTGCTGCTGGCGACACAAATATACAAGGAGAAGACCAACAAAAACTAGACGTTTACGCAAACGATAAATTTATTCAAACCCTTACAAAAAGAAATATTGTTTGTGGTATTGCTAGTGAAGAAGAAGACGATTTTATAGCAATAAATAGTCAAGACGAAAACAACCAAAACAAATATATAGTATTAATAGACCCTTTAGACGGCTCTTCTAATATAGATGTAAATGTTTCGGTAGGAACCATTTTTTCAATTTACCGTAGAGTTACTCCTGTAGGTACTCCTGTTACAATTGCCGATTTTTTACAAAAAGGAGACCAACAAGTAGCTGCTGGATATATTGTTTATGGCACCTCTACAATGATTGTTTATACAACTGGCGATGGCGTAAATGGTTTTACTTTAAACCCTGCTATTGGTACTTTTTACTTATCGCACCCAAATATGGAATTTCCAGAAGACGGGAAAATATACTCGGTAAACGAAGGGAATTATATTCATTTTCCACAAGGTGTAAAAAACTACATAAAGTATTGCCAAATGGAAGAAGGCGACAGACCATACACTAGTAGATACATTGGGTCTTTAGTTTCCGATTTTCATAGAAACATGATAAAAGGAGGTATATATATGTACCCAAAAAGTTCAAAAAATTCCGAAGGAAAACTTCGTTTACTATACGAATGTAATCCTATGGCATTTCTTGCCGAACAAGCCAAGGGTAAGGCAAGTAATGGCTTTACAAGAATTATGGAAATAGAACCCACAGAACTACACCAACGTGTTCCGTTTTTTTGCGGAAGTAAAAATATGGTAGCAAAAGCAGAGCAGTTTATGCAAAAGGCCTAAATAATGTAGGAATATGTGCTTTTTTTACTAAATTTGTTTTATACCAAAATTGATAATCCAATTATGTCTACAGATAAAACAAAAACTACAGAAGCTGCTTCAAAAATTGATGCAATAAAACAACTTATTTTTGGCGAAAACATGCAAGCTTACGAAAGTGAGTTTGAAGCAGTAAAAAAAGATATTCTTAGTAAAAAACAAGAATTAGAAAATGTTATTGAAGATGTAAGAAAAGAATTGTTTCAAAATATCGATAATTTAAGTACTGATATTAATATTAGAATTACCGATTTAGAAAATTCTTTATCCGACAAAACCGATGCATTAAACCAAGCAAAAGTAGACAAACAACTTTTAGGAGATTTATTAATTAAACTTGGCGAAAATATAAGTAAGTAATAAAAATTACTAAAACTTATGAATCAAGAAGACAAACTTAAAGTACTTAAAGACATCTTACTAACAGATGAACCTACCTACGCAGCGTCTATTGATGAGAAAATTAAAATTCTTGAAGAAACCGTTAACAAAAGAAACAAACTATCGGTTAAAGTAGACCCAATTATAGACCAAAAACTAGACGAGTTTATAAAAGAAATGCCAACTACTTTAGGACCAACCATTACAAAAACTTTACAAGCCGAAATAAAAAATTCGCAAGACGCAGTGGTAGAAGCATTGTACCCAATAATTGGTAGAATGATTAAAAAATACATTCAAAACGAATTTAAACTGCTAAACGAAAAAATAAACGAAAGTATAAATAACACTTTTTCATTTGCAGGACTAAAACGTAAATTTAAAGCCAAAGCCACAGGTGTTAGCGAAGCAGATTTAATAATAAAAGAACATTTTAAACCAAAGCTAGAACAGTTTATGGTTATAGAAAAAGGTTCTGGTTTGCTTATTTCTAAATATTCTAAAACAAATGCAATAGAAGAAGATATGGTTGCTGGTATGCTAACCGCAATTAAAAGCTTTGTTGAAGATGCATTTTTAAAAAGCGATCAAAATTTAGAGTCTATAGAATATGAAACCTATACCATTCATATTCAAAATTTTTCTTCTTACTATATTGCAGTAATTATTTCGGGTGCTTTCGATTTACACCATAAAAATCTATTAGAAAACAAACTTTTAGACTTT
>JBMZDY010000151.1:0-5502 GCA_049614585.1 Oceanihabitans sp. | reverse complement strand
AATATAAAAATGGTTTCATAATTATTAAAATAGATGTATTCAAATATAGTTACTTCTATAAAAATAGATAAAAGCTGTAACATAAATTATTAATTTACTACCAATATTTTAAGCGATTTCGGTTTCAAAAATCATATTTTTTATCGAAATTGCTTATCCAAAAATTGTTCAACTTAAAAAACTACATACAATATGTCTGATGATTTTGATTTATTAGAAACAAATTCCAACGAAAAAACAGAAAAAGTAGATGTTAATTGGGGAAAAGCCATAGACCAAATGAAATCGAAATTGGCGCAAGAAGACGACCCAGAAAGTAGGCAGAAAATATTAAATGCAACATTAGATAATGTTGTAGATATGGCAGAAAAAGACCGATCTACTTTACTAGATGCTATTAAAGACTTAACCGATTATCAAGACGAAGTAGGAATAATGTTCGAAGGTTTTTCGGCATTAAACAACGAAGAACAAAAAATTATAGACAATGCAATAAAACGTCTAGAACGTGCAAAAGTAGAACTAGAAGATGCTAAAAATAAACCAGACACCTGGTGGAACAATCTTTGGGGACGAAAAGGAAAAATAAAAAAGGCCGAAGAAGAATTAAAAAGCGCGCAAAAACAAAGGGATGCAGCAGACAACGAAGCGAAAGCAAAGTTTCAGCAACGTATAGAAACTGCAGATGTACAAACTCTTTTAAACGAATTATCGTTTAAAAGTCAAGCAGCAATAAAAAGGCTAAAAGACAGAGAGCTAGAAATAAAAGAAGTAGAAGAAAGCCTTAAAACAGCAATTGTAGATGCTAGTAATAACCATACAAAAGCACTACAAAAAAAGAAAGAAGTAGAAGATAAGTTAGAAGAGCAATATGCTTTACTAAAACAAGCAAGGCAAGCGCTAGAAGAAGTAGCAGATAAGCAATCTACAGAATATTCAGATGCATTGGCAAAAGTTACAACACTAGAACAAAAAGTAGAAGAGCTAGAAGGACTTAAAAACGCATATACTACACTAGCTGCATCAAAAGATAGTTTTGTACACAAACATAATTTAACCATTAAAGTGCTTACCTCATTGCGTAGCAACTTACAAACCCATCGTGCAAAACTAAAGAGCGATACCGACGAGCGTTTAAAATATTACGATGGTTACGTAGTAGCATTAAAGGCGAGAACCGATCAAGAATTTGCTGCAATTTTAGAGCATTTAGGAGTAAAAACCGATGAGCATATAGGAGAAACGCTAGCAGCAATGCATACCGCAAGTGCAAAAGCAAGACAAGAAATGATGGATAATATTCCAGTTCACGAAAAAGTGATGCAAGGCGTTTATGGAAGTTATGCCGAGGCATTAAGCGAAATAAGAACCAAAGATGCAGAGATACAAAAAAACTTTGCAGACCGTTATGGTATCGATATGAAAGAGATTTTTGAAGAATATTACAATGCAGATTCTAGTACACCAACAGGAGACAATGCTAAACCAGATGGCGAGCCAAAACCAGAAGCTAACGACGACGATTTATTAGGATAAAATAATTAGGGCGTTACCAACTTTTGCTTTTATGGCAAAAGTTGGTCAGGCTTTCACTACTCGCTCTCTGCGAGGAGCTCAAACAATTAGCCTGCGTTAAGCGCAGTCTAAACGTTCAATCCTTAACGCAAAAAAAGAGATTCAAAAATTCAAGGCAAATAGCTAACATAAAATAGCTAACCGAATACTAAAAATGATAGTTACACCTTTAGATTCCGCAATACTAGACTCCAAAGAACAATACGTTTTCTATCATAAAATGGTAGACTTTGTACTCAAAGAATTATTAGTAGCTGTAGAACAAAAACAAATAATTAAGCAACAAGAAATACAATTATTTAAACAATATAGCGACCTTTTGTTATATTCTATCGAAGCCATGCGAGTAAAATACATGTACGACGATGAAGAAAACATGAAAGTAGATTTAACCGATTCTGGTTTCCCAAACTACTTAGAATTTAGATACCTTTTTAACGATTTACAATTACGCGAAGAATACCTAGAAAAACTTACCAATATAGAAACATTAAAAGAAGAATTTCTAGATTCATTAATGCGAAAAAAGCAACCAATAGCAAAGCGCAAATTATTTCAAGCAGCTTCTATAGTTTATTATGCATCAGCAAAAAAAGAATATATTTTTAATCGTTTTGTACAAGGTAAAATATTAGAAGCCCCAAAAGGAGCGCCAGCAGCATATTTAATAAGTTGGAGTTTTTACGATGTGTCTCATAATCGCCCATTTATTTGTTATATGTATTTTAACTACGATGGCAAAGATCCAGAAAGTTATAAAACAGAATTATATGCAACTTTAAAAACAGTTGCAGATCGCGAAATGAATTTAAATACAATGGCATATACAATAGATAAGCGATTGCCAAAAGTATTTCCAAAACTAATAAAACGAGTAGATCTAGGGCCAATACATAGTGTATTTGCAAAAGACGAAAACCAAGTTACACATGCAATTTTAGAAGGCATTGCTAGTAAAACTATTCCATTAAATGCATATGCAATATCGTTTAAGGTAGAAGAGTTAAACTCTAAAAGCGAGTTTAAAGAAGGTGGTTTTTTTAGTAAGCAAACCTATCAAAACTGGGATAAAAGCTTTGTGGAAAACTTTGTATTTGCACCACATAGAATAATACAGTTGTTGTATAATAAAACACCCGAAATTATGAATAAATTGGCGCAAGCACCTATTGAAGTAAGTAGTCTTCAGTAGGCAGTTTTCAGTCGAAGAACGTAAAAAAGAAGCAATGTCTTTTAAAACATTATTAGCATACCAAAAAGGATTCTCTTTAGCAATGGATATATTTCATTTAACTAAAGACTTTCCTAAATCTGAATTGTACGGACTTACTTCTCAAATGGTTCGTTCAAGTAGATCTGTATGTTCAAATATTTCAGAAGGATACAGAAAAAGACAATATGTAAAACATTTTAAAAGTAAAATGTCTGATGCAGACGGAGAAAATTCAGAAACACAGCTTTGGCTAGATTTTGCAGTTGCTTGTAAATATATTTCCGAAGAAAAACAAAAAGAATTACAAAATAAAAGTGAAGAAATTGGTAAACTCATTAACTATATGATGAATAATCCAGATAAATTTAATTAAAAACTATATCTGACTGCTTACTGCAGACTGATAACTGAAGACTGATAATTATGGAACACAATTCAACCTTTCCTATTAAACAAAACGAACTCGATATGCTTCGAGACGAGGCAACAGCCTATTTAAAATCGGTTCAATGGGAACAAGGGTTACGCGCTAAAAACAAAGACAATAATGGCAAAGACGAATCTATATTGCTGTATTTGTCTAGAGCAAATAATGGTAGTAATGTAAATATAACTTCGGTTTCTAAAACCATTCTATCTTTAAAAAAACGATTATTGCCAGAGTCGGTAGCAATACCATTGTGTTTAAACCAAGCTTTATACGCATTACAAGAAGGTATAACCTTAGGAATATGGATTAAAGATAGTTTTTACGATGCTTCTGGTTTGTCTAGTTTAAACGAAAATAAGTCTGCACTAGATGCAAACGGAAAGCGAGAATACGAAAGTAAAATGCATACCGCAACTGCTTTTTTTCTTTTTGCTACCGCATATAAAATATTGCACGATTTAAAACCTCATGCATCAGATGATTTGTCGGTAATGAAACAAAAATTTGCAGGCATTCCAGAAGTGTCTTTTCTTTCGCCATTAAAAGGAATTGCTTGTAGTTTGTTTTATTTTGACAAATATTTAGCACATCCAGAAATAATTAAAACCGATAAAGATGTTATAGACTTTACTGTAGTTTATTTTGAAGCTCTAATAGACGAAATTCAATTGCGTAAAAGTAGCCTAGAATACACCGAAACTATTGTAGATAGAACTTATAAATTAGAAAAAAGCGAGTTTGCAGTTTCTGGTTGGGAAAATGTGTTTTCTGGAACCGCAAAAAGTGTAGAATTTAATAAAATACAATTCGAGCAAATTGTTGGAAATCGCGATGCGAAACATTTTGCAAGGCGTTTAACAGAACGCTTATTAAGCTACGATTTTGAAGCAAAGAAAAACCCATTTCAAGAACTTGGAGGTTTTATGCCAGTTTTTATGGGTTATGGAATTCCAGGAACAGGAAAAAGTATGCTAATAGCAGCAATTGCAACTCGATTAAAAGAACATTGCGATAATTTAGAAATTCCGTTTTTGTTTCATCCAATGCCAGATACGTTAATAAGTACATTTCAAGGTGGTTCTGCCGAGAAAATGGTAGAGTGGATGAAACCCTTGCAAGACCCTTCTAAATTAATTTTTGCTCCAATAGACGACGCAGAAAATAATTTACAAGAACGAACCACGCAAGGCGTTTCTGCAGGTGTTAAAGAAGTAATAGGTGTGTTTTTAAGATATACCGAAGGTGCTTATGCAGTGAATTACGGAAATAGCTCGGTTGGCTTGTTTACAAACCTCCCAGAAATGCTAGATAAAGCAGTTATTTCTAGAGTGCAAGGAAGATTTAAAATAGATGGCGCAAGAAACGAAAAAGACTTTGTAGATCAAGATTATTTGTGGTGGCGTAAACTAGATAAAACCATGCCAGATTTTGTAAACATGCAAAACCCAGGCGATTATAATTATTTAGACGCACAAAAAGTAGTAAAGAGTTTAGGCGATATATTAGACACAGTAGAATTTCCTACCGAAGAGCGAGTATTAGAAACTTTCGAACGAGTTTCTAAAAAATACGAAAACAACCAACATATGTTTTATGCGCATCTATATACACAAATTCAAAAAATATTTCCATTCTTTTCTTCTCGGGATGTTCGTAATATTCAAAAAGCAGTTTCATTGCGTTTAACCGATTTTGATTTAGAAAAAGATTGGTTCGAAAATCCAGAAATTTATTTTAAACAAAACTACCAAACAAAATATGGAATGCTTCAAGAATTAATGCGTGCCAATATGAAAGGATTAAATTTTTCAGATATTCGCAAGCAAGAAGTAATTCGCTATTTAGATAATGTAGCTACTATAGCAGATACCGATTTTAAACGAAAAGTAGATGCTAGAATTAACCAGTTAAATATAGACCTAGAAGCTAGAGAGCAATTTAAAAATAAGCAGTAAATGCAATTAAATACAATAGCGTAATAATAAAAGAAAACCGTAGTTGCGGAATATCATGCAAAAATTAAAAGCAGCAAATTTATACCATAATGAGCTAATTTCTGTAAGCGGAAAACTAGTAGAGCGTTATAATAAATGCTTGTTAAAACTTGGTTTTGAAAAAACAAAACTAACTAGTTTTTCTATAGATGGAATTGGCTGGAGTCCAGAAATTGCCGAAGAAAAAAATAATGTGCGATACCTAAATCATGGCGATGCAAATCCGCATGGAATTATTATTACTCCCTTACAAAAAGGCAAGCCAGTTTTTATGCCTTTTCATGATTTCG
>JBMZDY010000150.1:0-5542 GCA_049614585.1 Oceanihabitans sp. | reverse complement strand
AATGGTTATAAGTATTACTGCTACTGCAATAAGAATTAATTTTAACATAGTGTTTTTATTAAATTTATTTAATGGTCTTTCGCAAATCTACAATTTTTTTTTAATCGTTAAAACCAAAGTGCATAAAAATCATTACTATATTTGATGAAATTTTAATTTACGAAGCCATTAAATGATTGCATCTGAATTTTATTCCCTTATAAAACAGAAGTTTCCGTTTCAACCAACACCGAAACAAAATATTGTTTTATTACAGTTATCTGAATTTATTTTTTCGAAAAACACAAATGCTTTGTATTTGTTAAAAGGGTATGCTGGTACTGGAAAAACAACCATTATAGGCGCTATAGTTACAAATTTATGGAAGGCTAAAAAGAGTGCTATACTAATGGCACCAACTGGTCGCGCGGCAAAAGTTATTTCTAATTATTCTAAAAAAGAGGCTTTTACTATTCATAAAAAAATATATTTTCCTAAAAAAGACAAAAGTGGTGGTGTAAAATTTGTTTTGCAACCCAACAAACATAAAAACACCATTTTTATTGTAGATGAAGCTTCCATGATTCCAGATACACCTGGAGAATCTAAATTTTTTGAAAATGGTTCTTTATTAAACGACTTAATGCAATATGTGTATTCTGGCCACCAATGTAAATTGTTGCTTATTGGTGATACCGCACAATTACCACCAGTAAAATTAGATATAAGTCCTGCACTAGACGAAAATACGTTAAGCTTACAGTTTAATAAAGACGTAACAAAAATGGAGCTAGACGAAGTTGTGCGACAAGAACAAGATTCTGGAATATTGGCAAATGCAACATTACTAAGGGAAGCATTGTCTAGTAGTTTTGCCGAAAGCTTTCAGTTTAATTTACAGCATTTTAAAGACATTGTTAGATTGGTAGATGGTTATGAAATTATGGATGCCATTAACGATGCGTATAGTAATTTAGGAAACGAAGAAACAACAATTATAGTAAGAAGTAATAAGCGAGCAAACTTATACAACCAGCAAATTAGAGAGCGAATTTTATTTAATGAAAACGAACTTTCGGCAGGCGATTACCTTATGGTTGTAAAGAATAACTACTTCTGGATAAAACCAACTACCGAAGCTGGTTTTATTGCAAATGGAGATATTATTGAAGTTTTAGAAATTTTTTCTATCCAAGAATTATATGGTTTTCGTTTTGCAGAAGTAAAAGTTAGAATGGTAGATTACCCTAGAATGCGACCTTTTGAAACAGTACTGCTTTTAGATACCATTACAGCAGAAACCCCTTCACTAGCGTACGAAGATTCTAATAGGCTATACCAAGAAGTGCAAAAAGATTTTGAAAACGAAACTAGCAACTACAAAAAATTTTTAAAAATTAAAGGGAACAAGCATTTTAATGCACTACAAGTAAAATTCTCGTATGCAATTACTTGCCATAAATCGCAAGGAGGACAGTGGAACACTGTTTTTGTAGAGCAACCATATTTGCCAAATGGTATCGATATAGATTATTTGCGTTGGCTATATACAGCGGTTACTAGAGCTAAAGAAAAATTATACTTAATAGGCTTTAAAAACGACTTTTTTATAGAAGAATAGCTGTTGTTTTTTGCCAAGTAAACAAAAAAAAACAGCATGCATCTTTATAAAAAAGAATTATGCTGTTTTCTAACTAACCAACTTAATATGAAAAACGTAAGCATTAATTATTTATTATTAATGCATCGTATTTTTATAAATTTTCTGTAACCATATTGCCTTGATTTCTAAAAACAAGATTGCCATCAAAAGCATCTAATAATATTATGCTGTCTATAGTAACTTTTCCGGCTAATATTTCTTTGCTTAAAGCATTTAATACTTCTTTTTGTATAACCCTTTTTACTGGTCTTGCGCCATATTCTGGGTTATAACCTTTTTCGGCTAAATATTTTATTGCTTCTGTAGTAGCATCAAAAGTAATGCCTTGTTTTGCTATCATTTTGGTTACATTTTTTAATTGTAACCCTACAATTTCTACTATGTTTTCTTTGCTTAACGGAGTAAACAATATGGTGTCGTCTATGCGGTTTAAAAACTCTGGCCTTACCGTTTGTTTTAGTAAGCCTAGCACATCTACTTTTGCAGATACCATTGCAGATTCTATATCTTTTGTAGCATCAAAACGTTGCTGAATTAAATGACTACCAATATTAGATGTCATGATAATAATGGTGTTTTTAAAATCGGCAATTCTTCCTTTGTTATCGGTTAAATGTCCTTCGTCTAATACTTGTAATAAAATATTAAAAGTGTCTGGATGTGCTTTTTCAATTTCGTCTAATAGCACTACCGAATACGGTTTTCTTCGAACTGCTTCTGTTAGCTGTCCGCCTTCATCGTAGCCAACGTAACCAGGAGGAGCACCAACTAATCTGCTTACTGCATGGCGTTCTTGGTATTCGCTCATGTCTATACGTGTCATTGCATTCTCATCATCAAAAAGATATTCTGCTAATGCTTTTGCTAATTCTGTTTTTCCTACTCCAGTTGTACCTAGAAATAAAAAAGTACCTATGGGTTTTTGCGGATTTTGCAAACCGGCTCTAGAACGGCGAACAGCATCACTAACTGCAATTATTGCTTCTTCTTGACCCACAACTCTTTTGTGTAGTTGCTGTTCTAGTTTTAATAGTTTTTCGCGTTCGCTTTGTATCATTTTAGTAACTGGTATTCCAGTCCATTTTGCAACAACATCTGCGATGTCTTCAAAAGTTACTTCTTCTTTTATTAAAGTGCTTTCGTTTTTATTTTCTTGTAATTCTTTTTGCAGTTTTTCTAGTTGTTCTTGCTCTTGTTTTATTTTACCATATCTTATTTCTGCTACTTTTCCATAATTGCCTTCGCGTTCTGCACGTTCTGCTTCTAGCTTAAATTCTTCGATATTAGATTTGGTAGTTTGTATATTATCTACAACTTCTTTCTCGCTTTTCCATTTTGCATAAATCTCGTTACGTTCCTCTTTTAAATTTGCTAAATCGGAGCGTAGCGATTTTAATTTGTTCTCGTCTTTTTCGCGTTTAATAGCTTCGATTTCAATTTCTAGTTGCATTATTTTTCGGTCTAATACATCTAGTTCTTCTGGTTTCGAATTTATTTCCATTCGTAATTTCGAAGCTGCCTCGTCCATTAAATCTATCGCTTTGTCTGGTAAAAATCTATTGGTTATATATCTTTCAGATAGTTCTACTGCACCAATAATGGCATCGTCTTTAATACGTACTTTATGGTGTGTTTCGTATTTTTCTTTTATTCCTCTTAATATTGAAATGGCGCTTTCTGTATCTGGTTCTTGTACCATCACTTTTTGAAAACGACGTTCTAAAGCTTTGTCTTTTTCAAAATATTTTTGGTATTCATCTAAGGTTGTTGCTCCTATAGCGCGAAGCTCTCCTCTTGCCAAAGCTGGTTTTAATATGTTGGCTGCATCCATAGCTCCTTGTCCGCCACCTGCACCAACCAAGGTGTGAATTTCATCTATAAATAAAACAATGTCTCCTTCGCTTTCGGTAACTTCTTTAATAACAGATTTTAGACGTTCTTCGAATTCGCCCTTGTATTTTGCACCTGCAATTAATGCGCCCATGTCTAGAGCAAAAATTTGTTTATCTATAAGGTTTTCTGGTATGTCACCATCTATTATTCTATGTGCTAAACCTTCTGCAATTGCTGTTTTTCCTGTTCCTGGTTCGCCCACTAATATGGGGTTGTTTTTGGTTCTTCTTGAAAGTATTTGAAGAATTCTTCTTATTTCTTCGTCTCTACCAATTACAGGATCTAGTTTGCCATCTTTTGCTAATTGGTTTAAATTTTTTGCATATTTATTTAATGCATTATACGTTTCTTCTTGGTTTTGCGAAGTCACTCGGTCTCCTTTGCGTAGTTCTGTAATTGCGCTTTCTAAACTTTTTTCGGTAATGCCTTGGTCTTTTAATATTTGAGCTATTTTGCTTTTCGATTTAAAAACAGCTAGTATTAAATGCTCTATAGATACATAATCGTCTTTGCTTTTTTTAGCAATTATAGAAGCTTCATTAAGTGTTTTTCCTGCTTCGCGCGATAACAAAATATCGCCACCAGAAACTTTAGGAAAACGCTCTAGTTCTTTTTCTATTATTTGTTGAAGTATTGCTGTATTTACTTGTAATTTTTTTAATAGAAATGGTAGTACATTTTGGTCTATTTCAAAAATTGCTTTAAATATATGCTCGTTTTCTATTTGTTGATGACCAAGACTTTGTGCAATTTGTTGCGCCTGTTGTATGGCTTCTTGAGATTTTATGGTATAGTTGTTAAAATTCATTTTTATAGTATATTTTTAACGGAAATATTGTTAGGTATTTCTTTTTACGATATTGGTATTTCAATTTCCTTACCAAGTCAATATTACAGACAAAATGTCTTGTTTGGTCAAGAATAGCGAGACATTTAGTCAGTTTGTAAGTTTTTAGTTATTGTTCGACTTACCTATTATTAATATAGATTATTATATTTAAAAACGATATTAAAACAAGTATATTTTATGGGTTTATTTAATAAAATTTTAGGCAAATCTAAAGCAGAAAAAGAAGAAAAAATACTTCCTTGGATAGCTTTAAATAATGTGCAGCAGCTAGCTGAAATTACTAAAAAATCGAAAACTAAAACGCAAGTTATTTTTAAGCATTCTACTCGATGCGGAATAAGTAGAATGGTTATGAATACTTTTGTAAATAGCTATGCTTTAGATTTAGAAATAGATTTGTATTATTTAGATTTATTAAATTATCGAGAGGTTTCTAACGAGGTAGGTTATAAATTTCAAGTGCTGCATGAATCGCCACAATTATTAGTAATAAAAAACGGAGTTGTGGTTACGCATGCTAGTCATGGAGCGATAAACGAAATAGAGCTTTCTAATTTTATTTAATCTAGACTATTTATTTTGAAGTTTTAATGTTTTCTATTTCAAGACCTAAAAATAATAGTTTATGAAAATTGGGTAATTGTGCACCAGTATTTGTTGTAATCCAATTATTCCATGAGGCTTCTAAGCCTTGAATAGGTAGTATGGAAGTCCACATTTTA
This sequence comes from Oceanihabitans sp., assembly GCA_049614585.1. GTDB lineage: Bacteria > Bacteroidota > Bacteroidia > Flavobacteriales > Flavobacteriaceae > Oceanihabitans. Next base: position 435 of record JBMZDY010000150.1, on the reverse strand, counting down.
AAACTTATTGGTTTATTTTTTTCGTCTAAATTCCATAAATACGAATCGCCAGGAGTAGAGCCTCCTTTTGTGTATGTAATGAGCAGTGCGTTTTTGTTGTTTTCGGTTTTTACAATTCTTCTTTCGGTACCTGAATCGAATGCTTTGTATGGTGCTACCAACCAAAAAGTATCGTTATTAAAATAATTGGTTGCCTTTGTAATTAATTTTTCTGCTTCCAAATTATTGATTTTAATATCCTCTATAAAAACTTCGTTTTTAGTGCTGTCGTTAAAATTTAAATTTACTCTAATGTTTTTCCAGTATACTTCGCAGGTGTTATTGGCTTTATTCCACTTATAATGATGTCTTTTTTTAAATGTAAATTCTATATAATTGGTAGCGTTATAGGCTTCAAAATCTAAAGCTTTTAGCATTTTATTAGCTAATAAATCT
>JBMZDY010000149.1:0-5556 GCA_049614585.1 Oceanihabitans sp. | reverse complement strand
TCAATTCTGAAAACTTGAAGCAATTACAACCATGTACAGGGCAATTATGTGAAATTTTGGATAAATTTTATACAGAAGAAAAATTAAATGCTGAAATTATGGCAAAATGTAATTCAACTTATAACGAAAATTAATATAAACTATTAGATATGAAATGTTCCGTATGTTCGAATGAAATAAGAAAAAATTATTGTTCCAATTGTGGCCAATATTTTAAAGATCGTAGAGTTACTAGTATCACCATTTTTTGGGGTTTATTTGATAGTTTTTTTTCCATAGAAAAATCCTTTTTAATGCATTTAAAAATGATGTTAACCCAACCACAAACCATAGTCTCAAACTATTGGAAAGGGTTTAGAAAATACTATTTTAGTCCTTTTCAATTCTTTACATTCGCATCTTTATTTCTTTTAATAAATTACCTGTTTTCCAATCAGTTTTTAGGCCTAGCAATTACAAGTAATATTTCCTCGCATTTCGCAATTTTAATATTGAATATTAACTTACTAACTATTTTTAGTGCTTTTCTATACATAAAGTTTAAGAAAAACATTTTTGAGCATTTCATTTTAAATATTTACAATGTAAGTTTATGGACCATTATGTTTGCCCCAATATCCATAATTTTGAGTCTTGTGGCACATAATAATGGTATTGCAGAATATTTTTTAATCCCATTTCATTTGCTAATTATGATATGGAACTCCAAAGCATTTGAGTTAAATAAATTGAATCGTTTTCTTTTTGTTTCTATAAATTTAGCTTTGTTTTATGGAGCCATATTTTTTTTAAAATATTTCGTTGACCTATAATATCAAAGAAAACAGTAAAAATTATGACATTAAAAAACGCAATTATCTTTTTCGAAAGTTTAAAAACCAAAACAACAACAAAATCGGAACTAAAGATTTACAAACAATTTATAGCTATTCTTACAAAATTAGAAAAGAGAGAATTTACCACTATTGAAATTCAATCTATAGAATCAGAACTGGATAGCTTACAATTAGAATCAAATCCCGAAAACAGAAAAAAATTCTTCAAAAAAGCACTAAACAAATTCGAGAATTTTTTAAAAGTTACATTTTCTTTAACTTCTAAAGACTACTATGCCAACACAAGTGTAAGTCTAGGCATATTATTTGGAGTGGTTTTTGGAGTTATTTTAGGGCAGCATTTTGAAAAATCCATGGGGCTTTCTTTTGGGATTTGTATAGGATTGTTCATTGGTGCATTTACTGGTCGTCGCCTAGATGCCAAAGCTAAAGCTGCTGGTAACATACTATAATTCTAAATGAATATTTTTTCTTAATAAGAAATAGAAAATTTAATTATAGCAATAAATCCTGTATAGAAACCGTTAAAGCAATTTTACATAATGTCAAATTATGGTATTATTAAATGAACCATAATTAATATTATGTAAAATAGAGTTTTTATAATATGTTATTCTAAATAATATACTATTACCTAATTAATAGCGTATTTAAAAAAATCAGTTATAAAAAAAACACAAACCTATTTCGAAAAATAAGTTTGTGCTTTATTAAATTATATTAGTATAGGTTATTTTTTTATAATCTTTTTAGTAGATTTTAATCCGTTACTTGCAACGGTAATAAAATAAGTTCCTGTAGCTAAATGGCTAATATCTAAACCAATTTTAGTATCCGACATACTTGTTCTAGACATATTTTGTGTTAATGCACGACCCATAATATCGTATAAAACAATTTTTGCTTCGCTTAACGATTGTTGGCTTTCTATATAAAGATAACTATCCGTTGGGTTTGGATACATGTTTAATCCTACAATTTCTGTATCTGGAACCGAAAGTGCTTCGGTAATTAATACTGCATGTTTACTAGATGTACTTTCATTATCCCCTTGTGCCATACTTTCAATAATTGCGGCTGCATGATCTGTAATGTTTACTGCATCTATATACCAACCATCTCCATCGACTGCAGCATCGGTTAAAAATCTAAATCGTACTTGTAATGTTCCTAGAAACGCTGTTAATGGTACCGTAGTACTTGTTATACATCCACCACTGTTTCCAGAAAATGCAGGTTCGCCAGTATTGTTATGTATATAATCATTGTAACCATTTGTATCAAAATAAGGTCCTAAATCGGTCCATGTGCTTCCTCCATCATTTGAAATTTCAACTAGTCCACCATCCCAATTCACTTCGGTATCAAAATAATGATCGAAGGATAACGAAATAACACCATTTGGAGTTATAGGATTTAAAGTAATTATACGTTCGGAGTCGGTAGCAATATTATTTATAAAATAAGAAGACGATCCACAAGCAGTACTGTTGGTTATCGCCCAAGCATTTGGTCCTGATCCAGATTCTGTCCAGTTTGTTGTCGCATCCATATTATCTTGAAATAAAGCCATTGGTGCAAAATAGGTTCCAGCTTTAACTGCCGCTTGATAGCTATAACTTAAGCTGCTATTTGCTGCTAAATTGTCAATTTGTGGATACATTACCACATTGGAAGCATAGCTACCACCATTGGTAGCAGATCCATTTACATATTCTAATGTGTTATTAGCGAAGGTACTGGTAATATTTACATTAGTATCGGCACTACAGTTTTCAAGTTCTACAGTAAAGGTTACTATTTCTTCTTCGGGAACTTCATTTAAACTAGATGTATTATTAATAAATAAACCTGGTGGCACATCAAAAGCTTCAGTACCATCTGATCTACTAGTACTAGCTCCTTGATCGGCACTATACCCTAATCCTCTTCTAGCAAAAACTTCCCAAATCACACATTTGTAAGCACCATTATATAATAATTCATCTGCTGCTAAAATAGCATCTCTACCATCAATAAATCCTGGGCTACAAGGTTGTAATTTTAACCCTTGAGTTACCAAATGCATCGCAATATTATTTCCTCCGGTTCCGTTATACAAATCTGTATCATAACCTTCCATATCAATAAGTTTCCAAGCTAAATCCCAGATCATAGCAGACCAAACCGATCCTACACCATGCGGAACAGCTTCGGTTTTAATATCATCGTATGTATGTGGGTTTACGGTCATATCTGTAGAATATTGATACGAACGGATACCGCCTCCTGTAGTTGGCTCGCTTCCTGCATATGTACCAATACCTCTTGGGTCTACCGAAGTATCTCCAGGCTCAATAGTTAGCATTAAACCAAACCAATCGGACCAGCCCTCTCCCATTTGTTCTTCATTTCCTAAGCAACTTGCGTTAGGGCCGCCAGTAATTCTAGTAGAAATTCCATGACCATATTCGTGAGCTACAATACCATTATCAAAATCGCCATCAACTTGACTTGGTAACGCAACCGATTCTATAGTTACATTTACTCCTGGAAGTTCTGCTTTTATAGCTGCTCCATCTGCTTGTGAAACCATTACCGAAGGAATCGTTACAGCTGCTCCATTTGCTCCTGCACCCATGTTTATAGTGCCACCTGGCACATTATTAATAACTATTACAGCAATAGCTCCTGCATTTTGTGCATTTAAAGCTTTTAGTCCGAATTCGCAATTACCTCGATCTATTACAGCAATATTTCCATTAATTGCAGCTGCATTAGTTAATGCACCACAACCTTCACTTCCATTTGCTGTGCCATCATCTACCACCACTAAATTACCTGTTACGTTATAAGTATTTGGACCAAATTGCCCAGCAGAAACACCATAACTACCAGCAATTCCAGCAGGTGAATTTACATCTAAAGTAGTAAAACCAGATCCTCCGGTGTTCCATAAATACATTTGCATTCTACCATTAATTCCATCGGTAGCAGAAGAAAAATTTGCATTGTTTGTACCAGCTCCATCTTGTGCATCTGCAATTACAAAATCGCCACCTGCACCACCATTACCGTAGTTGTTTTCTTGAAAATTTCCAGAGGGTTCATCAAATCCGTATTGATACCATACGTCGTGCATAATATTATTTAAATAAAATAAATTTACAATCGCCGCATCTTGGTTAGAAATAGGTTCTAAGCTTCCATCGTATGGGAAATTAAAATCTAAACTTGCTCCGCCATCTGGAGCAGTTCCAAAGCCATTATTTCCATTGGCATCTTCTTGTGCATACACATTATTTCCTCTTGTAATGGTATACTCTGCTCCTGGAGCTCCATTAATATCATGCCATCCAAAAGGAGATGCAATAGCATCTGCAGGGTTTGTTACTATTTGTCTAGGTCCATGATTTGGACTTTCTACTGGAAGTGGAAAAACCATATAACTATCTGGATTTCTCATTGTTTTTTCATTGGTTTTAAACAAATTGAAATTGGTATTCGAATCTTTTTTATAACTCGTAATTTTTCTAGGTGTTATTGCATGTAAATCGAAATTACAACTTATTTGCATATCTCTAAAAGCATGAATCTCTCCTGTAAGTGCATCTACTTTTGCATTCCATACATGCTTGGTATCTAATGTAGAAATGGTAACATCCCACGATAATTTTAACTGATTGTTTTCGGTTTGTGCAAATACTAAATTTACAGGAATGTTTTCTCTTGTAAGATTCGCATTAGAAAACACGTGTTGAAATGCTTCGGAATGTTCTGTAATTAATCCGTTACTTGCTCCTAAATCAAAATGTAAAGCCATTTTATTTACCGCTTGCTTAGGTGTAATTACCGGAATAAAGCTATTTGCTTTTTCCATAGCATTTTTTACAAACGATTCTCCAACATATGCTATTTTATTGTCTTTTATAGCAAAGCTAGAAATGGCATTATGTATTTTAATTCCTTGTAATTTTTGACCAATATAAACATGAGTGATATTTGTTTTTTTAGCAAGATATTCTTGGTCTATATACATGCTATTTAAATCATTCGCACTTAATTTATAAGGCGCTTGCTGTAGCTGCTTTTTAATTAAATTTAAAGTGGAATTGGTTTTTGTTTGGCTTTGCGAGAAACAAAAATTAATTTGTAATAACGCAAAAAAGAGTACAAAAAGTTTAAAAGTTTTAATCATGGTTGATTTCTTTTTAATTGAGGTTAATAAATTTGGTTTGAAAGTTGGTGTAAGATAATACATTAATTAGCAAAAAAAAATCAAAAAGCTTTTTCTCTTGCGTTTTCAAATTGCGGATGGTATTTTAATCTTCTTTTTTGCGCTCTTTTAATTGTATTGGCAGTTCCTTTTAATAGTATTTTATTACCAGTTAAAACCATACTTGTAACCAAATCAATATTCTTTTTTTTATTAAATGCTATTGCTAGTTTACGGTTGGTTTGTTTAAACTGCATTGCTGTACTATATAAATCTTTGGTGTAAACTGTTCTATTATTAATCGTCGTTTTTTCTTTAATTTTACTTAACAAAGCTGTTAAAACTATAGTGCTATCTATTTGTTGTGAATAAAATTTTAAGGTCTCGTTTTTATTGGTAAAAATAAAAGTTTCGTTTATTAATTCTCCAAAATAAACGTTTTCTATATCGTTTGCCAGAATGTAATTTTTGTGGTTTTCGGTATTAAATATTTCAGCATGAACTTTAAAGGATCTATCGGTTTTA
>JBMZDY010000148.1:0-5598 GCA_049614585.1 Oceanihabitans sp. | reverse complement strand
ATCTTTAAATTTGCTCCAAGTAGCTTCATTTACTTTAACAGGTACTTTTCCTGCGCTAAAAAATTCTTTTCTAAGGCTTTCTATTTCTTTAATTTTATTTTGCCAACTGCTATGCGAATTGGTTTTACCTTGAGATACTAGCTTAATTTTAGATATTATTTCTTGTTTTTTTTCTAGGTTAATTTCGTAGATTTTGTCTAGTTCACTAAAGTATATTTGACGTTTATCGTGAATTATTTTGGTTGCATTTTTAAAACGCTCCCAAATTTCTTCGCGATGTTCTTTTGCTACAGGTCCTAACTCTTCTTTCCACAATTTATGTAAAACTTGTAATTCTCTAAATGCACGGTTAAGGTTGTCTTCTTGAGCTAATTCTTCCGCTCTCTCTATAATTTTTAGTTTTTTCTCGTAATTGTGTTTAAAATCTAAATCGCGTAAGTCTCGGTTTAAATGTAAAAAATCGTAAAAAATCTCTACATGATGGTGATATGTGTTCCAAGTATTATTGTACTTATCGCGTGGTATTGCTCCTGCATTACGCCATTTTTCTTGTAATTCTTTAAAATGCTTATAGGTGTTGTTTATATTTTCGCCCGCATTTATAAGCCCTTTTATTTCTTCAATAATTTCTAATCGATTCGCTAAATTTAATTTGTGCGATTGTTCGATATTTTTAAAATGATCTTGAAGCTTTTTTCGATAATTATTATATGCTTCTTTATAGCGTTTTTGTGTAGAGCTAGAGTAGTTAAAGTCTATTATATTGCCACCTTCGTTTAAGAATTCTTCCTTTTTTTCTTCTAAAACTGCATTAAATTTTGCATTAAATTCGGTTTTAATGCCGTCTACATGCGATTTTATGGCTTGAGGCTTTTCGTTTTGTACTAATTCTTCTAGTTCAAAAACAAGCTCTTCTAATTGCATTGCATGATAATCTTTTACTTCAATTTCATGTCTTTTACTGGTGCCTTCATCTTCTGCATCTTCTGCATTAGATGCTTCTATTGTATTTATGGCATCGTCTGTATTGGATTGATCTTCTGCTTTTTCTATTGTTTCGACAGATGAATCTTCTTCTTTTAAAATTTGACTTTCTGTATTTTGTGATTCGGTATTTCCATCTGCTTGTTGCAGGTTATCTTGCTGAGACATTTTTAAAAATGTTTTGGTTTGTTTATTATATAGTGGGTTAAAGATACTAACAACGGTTATATTATCAAAAGGATACAAGTATTTTTAGTGATTCCAAATTTGCCATGATTTTTCTGCTTGCAATTGTAGCATTTTAAATCCATTACTTGTTGCTGCTTTATTTTGTTTTCCTTTTTTTAAAAATGTGGTTTCTGTTGGATTGTAAATAAGATCGAACAATAAATGTTTTTCTGTAATCGCATGGTATGGAATTTCGGGGCATGCTTCTATATTTGGAGATGTACCAAGTGGTGTACAGTTTATTAGTATTGTATGCGATTTTATATCTTCTGGGGTTAGCGTTTTGTAAGTGAATTGCACATTTTTAGAAGTTTTTCTAGATACAAATGCATATTCTATATTTAGTTTTTTTAATGCATAAGCAATAGCTTTGCTTGCGCCTCCTGTGCCAAATAGTAATGCTTTTTTATGTTGTTTTTTTAAGTAAGGTTTTAATGCGTTTTTAAAACCATAAAAATCGGTATTGTAGCCTTTTAGTTTTCCTTTTTTTGTGAATTTTATGGTGTTTACGGCTCCTATTTTTTTAGCTTTTTTATCTAGTTTATCTAGATAAGGAATAATGCTTTCTTTGTAAGGTATGGTTACATTTAAACCATTAATATTTGGGTTGTTTTCTAGTATAGATACAAATTTATTTATGTTTTCTATATCGAAATTTTCATAGGTAGTATTTGTAATATTTTCGGAATTAAATTTTTCTGAAAAATAATTTTTTGAAAAAGAGTAGGCTATATTTTTTCCTAGTAATCCAAATTTACGCATGGTTTTTTCTTGTTTTTTGTCCGTAAAGTTCTAGTGCTAAAACGATTAAAATTCCTAGAACGATAAAAAATATGGCATAACTTGTTTCTTGATTTAGTTCTGGAATATAACGCTCGTAATTTTCTATAATTTTGTTTCCTACAGTATCGTAAACAAATTGGCTTGCTTCGTTCGTTTTATAAATGGTTTTTTTCCAAGGCCAAACTACACCAAGAGATCCTATAATAAAGCCAATAATAGAAGCGCTTGTAATGCTTTTGTAATGTTTTAATATATAGCTTAATATATGTGAAAAGGAAACTAAACCAACTACCGAACCTAATGTAAAAACACCTAGAATTTTAAGCATTTTAATACGCATAGCATTTTGTAAAAACGAAAAGTCGCCTTGAATTATTTCGGCAAAACTATCGTATAAAGCATTTACAGAATCGACCAAAAGCAATACATAATTGCCTAAAAGTATAAGTATAAAAGAACCCGAAAAACCTGGAAGTGTCATTCCAGAAACACTAATTATACCACAAAAAAACACAAACCATAAGTTGCTGTTTTCTTTTGCTGGATCTAGAAAGCTAATACTTACACCAACAATTATTCCTATTAAAATTGCAATATATGTTTTTACATTCCAATCTTTAAAATCTTTGCTTATGTAGTAAATAGAACCAATTATCATCCCAAAAAACACACTCCATACAAAGAGTTCGTAATGCTTTATTAGGTAATCTAATATTTTAGAAACACTAAAGTAACTAACTATCATTCCTAAAAACAGTAAGCTTAAAAACCTTCCATTTATATAATTAAAAAAGCTTGTAAACCTTCCATTTATTAATAGTTTAAATGCTTTGTTGTTAATTTTTTGTAACGAATAAATAAACTCTTCATAAAAACCTGCCACAAAAGCGACAACACCTCCAGAAACACCAGGAACTTTATTTGCAGCACCCATTGCTAATCCTTTAAGAACTAGAAAAATTCTGTCTATAAAAGTGCGTGTGCTTTTCATGAATGCGATTGGTTTCCTACTTTTTCTAATATAAAAATAGTTAAAAATCCAGCGATCATTAAACCTATAGCTGGAATGGTTTGTGCAGATATATAATGATTTAATTCTGCATATTGAAAAGCTAAGATGCTTTCTTCAACAACGGTTTTATAACTTTCAAAATCTTGCGTTTTTTGTTGATAAACAGCTAGCGTACCCAAATCGGAAATACTTGAAAAAGGGACTACATTTCCACTAACATCTTCGAGGACAGTAATGGTTTTTTTCCATGGCCAAATTTTATTTAAAGAGCCAAAAATAAATCCAGTTAATAAAGCTAACGTTAAATTTTGGTGATTTTTAAAAAGCCATTTTAATACTCGCGAAAAACTTAATAAACCTACAATTGCTCCTAAAGCAAAAAGGGCTATTTTTTTTAAATCCCAACTGTCTATAGCATTACTTAAGGTTTTGTAAGCACCTAAAATTACTAATATAAAGGATCCTGAAATTCCTGGTAATATCATGGCGCAAATTGCAATTGCACCAGCAACAAATAAAAAATAAGGACTATTATTACTTGCCAAAGCAGGCAAACTAGTAATGTAAAAAGCTACAATGGCGCCAATAATTATTGCAAGTACAGCACTTAAATTCCATTTAGTAATTTGCTTTCCTACAAATAAAATACTAGCTACAATTAATCCAAAAAAGAAAGACCAAATTAGTATAGGATGGTTTTCAATAAGATGCTTGGCAAGTTTCATAAAGGATACAAAACTGATAAGAATTCCAGATAAAAGCGCAATTAAAAAATTTCCATTTATTGTTTTCCAGAAGGTGCTTATTCCTTGGTTTTTTAATACTTGTAAAGCGCTAATATTAACATTGCTTATTGTGGTTATTAATTCTTGGTATATACCAGAAATAAAAGCAATTGTTCCTCCAGAAACACCAGGAACGGCATCTGCAGCTCCCATTGCCATTCCTTTAAAAGCAATAATTAAATAGTCTTTTAAATTACGTTGCATACTTCAATTTATTTATAAAACCAAAGGTAGTGCTTTTTAGTAAAATGTGTTTTAATAAAAGTAATTCTTGTTTAAAAAAGTAGTTAAACAGCTGTAGCAATTTTGGGTGGCTAAAAATAAAATTTCTTATTGTATTTTAAGAAGGTTTTTAACTTGTATATTTTGATATACTTTTGGAAAAAGTTCTTCTAAAATAATAGTGTATTCTGGATTATTGCGTAAGGCATTTTTAATATAATAAGTTCCCTTTTCGCATTCGTGTTGCATAAAGTATAAGCCACCAAGTCTATATTGTATTTCTGCATTTTCTGGGTGGAATTCTGCTGCTTGTAATAAATTAAAAATGGCAGCTTCTGGTTCGCCAAGTTTAATTAATATATCTGCACGAGCAATCCAAGTATCGATTTCGTAGTTGCCTAATTCTAAGCTTTTTTTGTATCCACGTTCTGCTTCTTCATAAAAGTTTAAACGTTGGTTAATTTGTGCGTATAATTTCCAATAAACAACATTTTCGGCATCAATATTTATGGCTTTATTAATATAATATAAAGCTTTTTTGTAATTTTTTTCTTTGTTATAAAATTTGGTAATAGAAATCCATCCTTTGTCTAGTAAAGGGTCTTCATGAACCGTTTTGTAGTAATATTGAACTGCTAAATTTGAATTATTTAATTTTTCGTAACATTTTCCAATTCGAAGTAAAGCAAAAGAAGTTGGGTCGTCTAATTGTAGTGAAACCGTATAGTTTTCTATAGCTTCGTTATAGCGCTTTAACTTTTCAAGTACTTTTCCTTTTTCTAAATATGCACCTACAAAAGTATCGTCTGCAATTATTGCAAAGTCGTAAGCAGCAAGTGCTTTATTAAATTCTTTTATTTCGTAATATTGTTTTCCTAATTGATGCCAAGCAACTTCGCAATACGGGTTTTTATCTAGATATACATTTAAATATTCTATTGCATCTTTGTATTGCTCTAAATATTCAAAACAATAAATCATGTTGTAAAGTGCAGCATAGTCTTCTGTGTTTTGCGATACACATTTTATAAAACAATTTTTTGCAGCTTCAAACTGTTCTAAAAACAAATATTCCATACCTATTAACGAGTATAAATCTGTTTTGTCTTGTGTGAATTCTAAGGCTTTTTGAAGAACGTTTATTGCTTTTTGATGCTTGTCTAGTTTTGAAAAAATATTTGCTTTTTGTATATATATTTCTTCATTTAATGGCTCTAGTATATGTAACTCATTTAGTAAGTTTTCTGCTTTTTCTAAGTGATTTTCAAACACAAAAACTTCTACTTTAAATAATTTTAAATTTACAGAAGTAGGATGTTGTTCTAAACCTAATTTTATGGCTTTTTTTGCTAATGCAACTTTACCCTCGTTTAGGTAATGGTGAATTATGTTTTCAAATTCTTCGGAATCGAAAAACAAAACATTGTTTGTTTTTAACATCGATTCAAATTTTGTAAGCGGTATGTTATTATTGTCGTTTTGACTAAATTCCATAAACAATAAGTAAGTTTTACTTTATTAAATGTAATACTCTTAACGATGTATACTGTTTTTAGATTTAAATGTTTTTAACAAAGTAATTAA
>JBMZDY010000147.1:0-5615 GCA_049614585.1 Oceanihabitans sp. | reverse complement strand
AAAATGATTGCTTCGTTACACGACGAAAACAACCATATTACTATTCCAGGTTTTTACGACAATGTAGAAAACCTTTCGGATGCAGAACGTGCCGAAATGGCAAAAGCTCCATTCGCATTAGAAGACTATAAAAAAGCTTTAGATATAGATGCCGTTTACGGTGAAGCTGGATTTTCTACTAACGAACGAAATTCTATTAGACCTACTTTAGATGTAAATGGTATTTGGGGAGGTTATACTGGTGAAGGTGCCAAAACCGTTATTGCGAGTAAAGCCTATGCAAAAATATCCATGCGTTTAGTACCTAACCAAGACTGGGAAAATATTACCCAATTATTTAAAACTCATTTTGAAAGTATTGCGCCAAAAGGAGTTACTGTACAAGTAACACCACATCATGGCGGACAAGGTTACGTAACACCAATAAACAGTATAGGTTACCAAGCGGCTAGCAAAGCCTATGCAGAATCTTTTGGAAAAACACCAATACCACAACGTAGTGGAGGAAGTATTCCTATTGTTTCTCTTTTTGAAAAAGAATTAAAAAGTAAAACCATTTTAATGGGGTTTGGCTTAGATAGCGATGCTATACACTCGCCAAACGAACATTTTGGCGTATGGAATTATTTTAAAGGTATTGAAACCATTCCATTATTTTACAAACACTTTACTGCTCTTTCTAAATAGAGTTTTAACACCAAATGTATTGGATTAATATTACTTTACTTAAAGTAATAATTAGTACAATGTTGAGAAACTAATAAAAGGAAAACCTTTGGGTTTTCCTTTTATTTTTATTGTACCATTACATAAACAAAATAAGTAGATAAAGTAATTACAAGAATTGCTATTATTAAATAAATACCTTTTTCAATTCGGTTTTTAATTTTAGCTTTCTGTCTTATTTCTATTTTTATTTCTTCAACAATTATCGGATCGATTTTTTTTAATCTTTTCGCTTTTGAACAATCCATTAATTTTATACGTTGCTGTAAAACGTATTATCTTAAATTTTCAATATATTTTGATACTTGTTTTTTTGAATAATGGCCATTGTATTGAATATAATATCCTTCGCTATTTATTACTAATACGCCAAAGCAGGATTTCTTTCGACCAAAAAACTTTGATTCTAAAAAATCATTTTTATCATCAAAAATATTTTTGTTATCAATATTTTTAAAGTTTTGTTCTCCGTTAGCCATTACATGAATATTCAAACAATTCTCGGCATCTATTTTTGAATAATATTTATTCCAATAAGGGTTTTTTTTACTTATTTTATGATTATTAAAATGGCAGTCGGATAATGGCTGTTTAAAATTAATTATTAAAATTCTCCAAGTATTCCAGTTATAGTTTTCTTTAAGAAACTTTAACTCATTAGCATCTACTTTTCCAGTAAAGTCATAGGTAATTATTTCTTCTTTGCTATTTTCATCAGCAATAGAATTATTTGTGTTTTTTGCACTAGAGCAAGAAAGAATTAAGATTGTTATACAAATTAGTTTTAGGTTTATATTCATATTATTTACAACACTGGGCAAAAAATGTTGCTAATCCAAAGGGCAACTATAATTTTTAGCCATTGTAAGACTTAGTTATTTGTAATTCTATTTCATCCAATTTTTCTTATTAATAAATGCAGAAAAAATGCTAAAAAGGGCAACAATAATTATAGGAACAAATGGCTTCAGTGGAGCTTCTGGCACCCATTCTGAGAATCCAAACATATAAATTCGGTGACCTGTCATAAACAAAATAAAAGAAAGGAAAAAGTATAAAGCTACTTTCCGGCGCAGAACCAAATAAATACTTCCAATAAAGAGACAAATAATTCCTATTATATAAAGGGCCTTTACCCAAGCTGGATCAGAACTAGATGAAAAAACTAGAGGCATTTGGATAGCTCCCAACAGACCAAAAAGTAAAATTGGAGTTGAGACAAACCAAAAATAGATTGGCGTTTTTGTTTTTTGTTCATTCATGGTACTAATTATTAGGTTTAACTACAATACAAAAATATAACAGCTATTCTTTTACTATTTTACTTACTTTATATTTATTGTTTGTAAGTACTTTTAAAAAATAAACACCACTATTTAAAGCACTTAAATTAAGTGTGGTTTTGCTAGTACTTGTCGTTTTTTTAAGTATTATTTTTCCGGTAACATCCAATAGTTCTATTGCAGCTTTTTCCGAATTATTTGCAATTTCTATTACTAAATGAGATTTTACTGGATTAGGATAAATAGTAAATTCATTACTATTAAACTCATCTACACTTAAGGAGTTATATAGTACACAATCACTTTTCTCGGTACATGTACCAATGGTTACTTCTACAGCATAATTACCATTTTCTGTTGGTATAAAACTTTGGTTTGTTGCTCCTGGAATTGCTGTATTGGTCTCGCAATCTATCCATTGGTATTCTGCTTCGTTTTGGTTAGCTGTAAATAAATTTGCGTTTTGTGTTATGGTATTATCTACTTCTACTAATCCTGCCTTTGTTACCATATATCCCATAATTAACTTTGTAAGTTCGTGATAATAAGGGAAATTTAATGTATTATACTTATCTGCTGGGTTATGGTAAAAAGGGGTTTGATCGTTTGTTTCCCATGATTCACCTACCAAAACAGCAGAGTAGCCTTTACTCCAAAATCTAGAATGATCGCTAGCTGTAGTTCCAGGATTAACAACTACTACATCTAAAGTAAAACCATATTCTGGGTTATTTAAAATAGATATAATATCATTTTTCATCCCTAAAGAATTTGCTACATCTCTAACATCAATATCAAATTTGTTATCGTCGTTGCCGTCGTAACCCATCATATCAATATTTAAAACACCTAAAATATTTTTGTTATTTGCAGCAGCTTGGTTTGCATAATATCTAGAGCCTATTAAACCTATTTCTTCTTCATCCCAAAGCGCATAAACAATTGTATTATCTAAACATTGGGTTGATAATATTCTTGCAATTTCTAATACAGCTGCAGTTCCAGAAGCATTATCGTCTGCACAATAATCGTAAGTAGAATCGTAATGCGCACAAATCATATAAATAGCATCTGGGTTTGTTTTTCCTAGTTGTGTTGCTATAATATTTCTTCTTCCAGCTTGCCCATCTATTAATTGGTCTACAACTGTTAAATTGTTATAGCTGTTTAATTTTTCTAATAAATAATCTGCAGCCAAGTCGTTATTAGATTCTACTCTATTTAATATTGTAACGGTATTACCATTAACAATGGTTGGCTGTTCACCAGAAAACTCTTTTAAATTTAACTTTAAAGAATCTAAACTAACTGCATTAATTACATCTGTAATAGTTTGCCCTGTAACATTTGTACATAAGGCGAAATAGCATAAAACGGTAAACAATATTGCTCTCATAAACGGAAACTATAATTTTTTACAAAGATACTATTTTATAAAACTATTTTTACTCTACACTTGTAGAATTAATATTTTTGTTCTACATTTGTAG
This sequence comes from Oceanihabitans sp., assembly GCA_049614585.1. Lineage (GTDB taxonomy): Bacteria > Bacteroidota > Bacteroidia > Flavobacteriales > Flavobacteriaceae > Oceanihabitans. Next base: position 2,116 of record JBMZDY010000147.1, on the reverse strand, counting down.
AGAACATTCTAAACGTGTAGAAATGCAACTATCGAAAACCGAAGAAGATTTAATGAACCATTTGTGGAAACTAGAGAAAGCTTTTATGAAAGATTTACTAGAAGCTTATCCAGACCCTAAACCAGCAACCACAACTGTTGCTACATTATTAAAACGAATGAGTGACAAAGGTTTTATTGCATATACCAAGTTTGGTAATTCCAGACAATATTTTCCTTTAGTAAAAAAGAAAGATTATTTCTCGAAACACGTTAATGGTTTAATTAAAAACTTTTTTAATAATAGTGCTTCACAGTTTGCTTCGTTTTTTACTCAAGAAACCAACTTAAGTAAAGTAGAATTAGAAAACTTAAAGGCTTTAATAGATAAAGAATTAAAAAATAAATAACATGCTTACTATACTTATAAAATCTAGCGTTTGCCTATTTATTTTTATAGGCTTTTACAAACTGTTTTTAGAGCAAACCAGTTTGCATACATTTAAACGCATGTATCTAATTCTTGTAGTTTTTGCTTCTATAGGAATTCCCTTTTTAACATTTACACAATATATAGAACCAGTAGCTGTAAAAGATTATGTAGCATTAAATACAATAGCAGAAAACGTAACTGCCAAACAAGATAATTCTATTCGTTATTTACAAATATTCTTTATTTCAATTTATAGTCTAGGTGTATTATTATTTGCCGGAAAGTTTTGCATTAATATGCATCAATTACTATCTAAAATTTATAAAAACCCTAAATTTAAAAACAAACAAACCATAACCGTTTTATTAAACGAACTAATTACACCACATACTTTTTTAAGCTATATATTTTTAAATAAAAATAAGTATGAAAAAAATCAAATTCCCAATGCGGTTTTATTACACGAAGAAACCCATGCCAAACAAAAGCATAGTTTAGACATTTTATTTATAGAATTTTTACAAATTATTTTTTGGTTCCATCCGTTGCTATATTTATTAAAAAAAGATATAAAATTAAATCACGAATTTTTAGCCGATCAAGCGGTTATTAAGCAAGGTATTCAAACCGCAAATTATCAAAATATATTACTTGCATACTCATCTAATGCAAATATTAACCCAATGGCTCATGCCATTAATTATTCATTAATCAAAAAACGATTTACAGTTATGAAAACACAAACAAAAACTTCTGTAGCATGGCTTAAAAGCCTCTTACTATTACCTGTTTTAGCTATTTTAATGTATAGTTTTAGTACTATTAAAAAAGTTGAAAAAAGTAAAATTGCGCAACATGAAAGCGCTAGCGAATTCTTAGAAATTAGTAATGACCAACAAAAAGCGACTCCAGAGGAGTTAGCAGAATACAATAAACTTGCTAAATATTATAACACACAACCAGAAGGAGAACGTATTATTAAACTAAAAGATATTAGCCGCTTAAAGCACTTATATAGTTTAATGAGTAAAAAGCAAAAGGCCGCTGCAGAGCCGTTTCCAAAATTCCCTCCTCCTCCTGCACCACCTGCTAAGTCAATGACAAAAGCTAAAAAAGAGGCGCACGATAAAATGGCACAGAAAGCAAAAAAAGGAGAAGTAACTGCAGTTAAAGTACTTGCAAAACAAGCTCCTTTACCACCGCCACCACCGCCACCAATACCTGCTAATGCATCGAAAGAACAAAAAGCGAAATACGAAAAAATACACCGAGAATACAGAGAACGTTATGAAGTAAAAAAAGGACGTGTCTATGAAAAACTTCCGCCACCACCACCTCCTATTCCTGAAAATGCTTCAGAAGAAGAGATAGAAAAATACAAAAAAATTCATAGTGAATATAACGAACGTTACATGGTAAAAAACGGAAAAGTTCAAAATAGAATTCCTCCTCCACCGCCACCAAAATCTCCTTTAGATCATGTTATACACATGGCTAAAAAAGGCGCTACCTTTTATTTTGATGGTAAAAAGATTTCATCCGATGAAGCAATTAAACACATGAAAGAAAATAATAAATTAAATATTTCTACAAACACAAATAATGGTGTTTCTACAGTAAAACTTTCTAGCAAACCAATTAAAATAGAAGATTAAAGTACTGCTAATTTGTTATTTATAAAAGTTAAAGCCTCGTTAATCGAGGC
>JBMZDY010000146.1:0-5708 GCA_049614585.1 Oceanihabitans sp. | reverse complement strand
TTATAAGTCGTTTCGGTAAGTTACCGCCATGTAAAATTGGTATGTATTTTAATTTTAATAGGCTACACCATCGGCTTACTAAAAAAGCATAATAAAAATTTAAAGTACTATAAGTATCTATTAAAACAACGTCTACTTTATTTCTATAGGTATAACAATGTACTAACATATCTATTAAGCGCAATAGTATATTGGTTTTAGAAGAAGAATAATACAAATTGTATCCTTCTTGTTCTAGTAAAGCGCCTAAACTATGTATTGCAGATACATTCGATTTCTTATTTACTAATTTGTTTCCTACGTAGAGGACGTTTTTCATATGTAACATATAATAAAGATAATGCGTATATAAACGATGGTGCTGCTATACGCATTCCAGTGTGATTAATTGTAGCAAACCAAAAACAAAGAAAGGAATAAAAAAAGACATTATTTTTATGTCTAGTTCTATAAATTAATGGAATAAAAATAAGCATTAATAATATAATTATTCCTAAAAAACCATGCTCGCCAATTAAGCGTCCTATCTCGTTATGTGAAGCTGCTGCAATTCCTTCTCTTTCCAAGCGCAAATCTTTTGCTCGACTTGCTCCTATACCAAAAAACGGATTTGAAAAAAAGCCTTCTAACTCGTCTAAAAACAGTTCGCTCCTTCCTGTACTTAAATCTTCTTTTTCTCTACCTAAAGCATCTTGATTTGCATAACGTTTATTTATTAAGCCTCCTGTTTGGCTAGAACTAATTCCCCAAGTTAAAACTGCAGCCAATAATAAAAGAACAAAAGAACTAAGTATTTGTGCTCGCTTTTTTAACGAACTTCTTCTAAAATAATAAAACAAAAATACTGCTATTATTATAATTGCTGCAAAAATACCTCCTCTACTAAAGGTTACAATAGCACGATATGAAACTGCTCCTAATAGAATAATGTTTACCGCTTTTAAAAGTATTGTTGGCGATTTCATAAATAATCTTACTACCAAAATAAACATCCCTAATCCTAATATAGTTGACACTTGATTTGGGCCAAAACCTCCCGATGTAGAAAAATTAGAAGCTGTATTTCTAATTACTTCTTTTACACTTGGATTATATAAAAACAAATAAGTAGTAGTAGCAATGCAAGGCAACAACACATACAGTAATATTTGATGCATTTGTGCCATTCTTATTCTTTTATCCATGCAAAAAATAGCAGCAATTCCAAGTGCAACAGGACCAGTTAATACAAAAAACACATTGGTTCTAAAATTAGCATCAAAACTCAAAGTAGCAGATGCTATTAGTATAGAAGGAATTAATAAAACTAAATAAAAAAAGTATGGAAAACTCTTACTAGAAATACCCTTAAAAAATATACCAAAAACCATAAAAAGTATCACTAAATATTTTGATGCTTCGTAAGCAAGTCCAGCTCCTGTCATTCTAAACAACACTTCTCCTCCTACAAAATATGCGCTTGCTAATAGCACTTGTTGAATTTTTTTGTTCGCGGGAGCAGTAACAATTTTATATAAAAAATATGCCAAAATAGCGGTAAAAAAAACTGTAGAAAGGGGTCTTGCAACACGAAATAGCACGCCCATTCCAATGTGCAATGCCACTAGATTAAAATAGGAATTATTTTTAAAAAAATTTAGATTTTTCAAAATACTAAACTATTTCTTCTTGTATTCTTTGGTTATAATATTTAAACGTAAACCGCTTTACCATATCGCGCTGATTTTTTAATATACTTCTATATTTATCATCGTCTAATTGTAGCACCTTACTTACTTGTAAGGATACATTTTTAGAATGAATTGGCGAAATTATAAAACCTGTTTTGTAAGGTATAATATATTGTGCAATTGCAGAAACATTAGATACAATTGGTATACACCCAAAATTCATTGCTTCTGCTATTACTTTTGGAAACCCTTCGGAGCTAGATGGCAATAAAAACCCTTGACACGCTTTGTATATTTTTATTACGGAAACTCTAGACAAATAACCATGGAAAGTAGTAGGTACTCCAATATCTTTTGCAAAAGACTCAAAATGTTCTCGTTCTTTACCATCACCAATAAAATGAAGCATTTCAATTCTGCTTTTTTCTGCGGAAGACAAAAGCTTAAATGCCTCTAAAATACGCTGTACTCCTTTCGATTTTTCTAGCCTTCCAACAAAACAAAACTGCAATTTCCCTGCAATACTTTTTTGAAACACTAACTGATGTCCCTCTTCTATATCCGCAATTGTTAAACATGGATTCTCGAATGTTAACAGATGTTTTGGTTGGTTTTGCCAAGCGCCATTTATAGTAACTTTTCGTTTTTGATTTTTTAATAAATATCGCTGTATCCCATAACCTATTGGTGGCTTTTCTTGATTCCAGTTTCCGGCATATTTAAACCATCCTTTCTTTTTTGAAAAAAGACTTAAATACGGAATTAAAAATACGCCAATACCTGTTGGTGCTCGAAACTGAAAGCAGTCAACCTTTTTTAAAGTAGCACGAACAGTATGGATTACATTTGGCGCTTGTATTACGGTATGTAATTTACTTTGAAAGGTATGTCCTCCTAATGGTTTTAATGGAACAAATTTTATTTTACTTGAAGCATACGCCAAACAACTTGGTGGTGCTTCTGCTGCATGTAGCATTGCCACATGGTAAATTTCATCAAAAATATCGAGTAAATGATTAATTTCATTTACTGTAGAACTCCAACCAACAATAGTTCCATTACTGGTTTTAAAATGCTCGGTATGCGATATTATTGCTAATTTCATAAATAGGAATAAACGGCTTTAAAAAAGTTTTCTACCGCTTTATTTTTAATTAATTTCTTTAATATATTTTTTAATTATTATTTGCCAGTTATGCATTGCTGCCCATTCTTTTGCATCGGCACTATAGCTTGCATAATTAGATTGTATTTTATTTATCGCATCAATAAATTCTTGCGTCTGGTTTACGGTTATTAACACACCCGATTTATCAACATTTACGGCATCTTCTATACCACAATTTTTTGCTCCTATACTTGGTATACCTAAAGAGTTTGCTTCTAAAATTGCAATACCAAACCCTTCTACATCACCCGTTTTTGTCTCGCTACTTAACATAACAAATACATCGCTAGCCAATAAACAATATTTTAATTTAGCGTTAGAAACATTTCCTAAAAAATGTACATGATTTGCAACTTTTAACGATTTTGCAACAGCCATAAATTCTTCTTTTTGCGTTGGCAAACCGATACAATAATAGTGCAAGTCGGGATATACTTTTAATAACGCTGGCAGTTGTTTTATAACATTTAATTGCCCTTTTCTTTCGGTTACATTACCAACGGTTATAAGCTTTGGGCTTCCTTTTAAGCCTTCTTTTTCTGTTTTAATATGCTTCCATTTATCGGGATCGAACCCATTTGGAATTACCACTACATTCGAATTTATTTTACAAACTAACTTTTTAGTAAAATTAGAAACTGCTATTAATTTTTCGAAACGTTTTAACGATTTTGCGGTAAGCTTATTAAAGAATTTATGCGATATATTTACTTCGCTACCATGTACAACTGCCAAAAATTTTTTGCGATACCACAAGCTAGAAAAAGCTACTATCCAAAGTGAAAATTTACCAGAAGCAATTACTACATCTGCAGATTTTATATACTGAAACAAAAGCAACAATCGTTTTATATACATAAACCCTCTAAATCGTTTACGTTTAACTCGATGTACAAAGAAATTTAACTTAGCATCAAAATCTAATGCTGTTTTTATATTAAAAGAACGATGGTCTGTAATTACAGATATTGCATAACCAGAATCTTGTAAAGATTTGGCAAGGTTGAGCGCATGATTGCCAATTCCGCCTGGTTGTGGTGGAAATTCGGTACTTACTAATAATATATTTTTTGCTTTAGCTTTCAATGTAGCTTTTCTATAATTGCGCCTTGTTTTAGTTTTTTGCTAGATAATTGCCAAGATTTCACCACTTGAATAAAAACAATTGGAACCAATAACAAAGTAACAAAAACACCAATTAAAAGCATGGGTTTATTTTTTTTAAATCGATAAGGCATCATAGATAAAGGAACCGTTTTTAACAAGCTATATTTAGCAATGGTATTACCATGATATTTTCTAAATAAATACAACACACTTGGTATGGGTCTTGGTGCAAACCATTTTTTAGAACGAAATGCATCCCAACTTCCCATTTCTCGCAATCCGCCAGACCCTACTTTTAAATGCAAACGCTTCGCATAAGGGTTAGACACATTTAAAAAACCCTGCAAATAAGCTCGCAAGCCAAATTCCCCATCTCCCATTCGTTGCTTTTCGAATTGCCTATCGAATAATCCTAATTTTTCGAAAACGGCTCTTTTTAGTAGTACATTTCCTGTGTCTAGCTGGTCGCTAATTTTAAAAAAAGAATAGTGTTGTGGTACGCTTGCTCCAACAGTAGAAATGGACACTCCAGAGGATATTGCTGCATTAAAAAAATCGAGCCCTTTTAAGTGGTTTCGAATCCAATCTGGGTCTACTCTACTATCGTCATCAAACAACAATAAATAATCTCCAGTGGCTTGCTTTATTGCAGTATTTCTTGCTAACCATAAAGCTTTTTCCTCTTGATATATTAGCTTTAAATCTAGCGAAAATGCTTCATAAAATTCTGCATTAAATGGTGCAGATTGATCAACAACTAGCACCTCAAAATTTTTATAATCTTGCTTTTCTAAATCTAGCAAAACATCTTTTAAATATTTATATCTATTTAATGTTGGGATAACTACAGACACTTTGGGATTGCTGCTTATTAGTTTAGAATTAAAACTTTCCCAATGGTTGTATGTTATTGGTGTATTAATAAAAGTACTACGTGTTGTTTTTCTAGATTTAATAAAACTAGAAATTTCTACAAATGGATTTTTTAAACTTAATAAGCGAATTAACAACACATAAAAAACCCAAATAGCACTAAAATACTTTCGACTAAAAACATAAGAATCTATAACAGGCACTGGTTTAAAGCTCGTGTAAGTTTCTGTTTCGCCTATATACCCTTTATGTATAGCTTGCCACGATAAATCGTACTGTTTTGCGCGTTCGCTTTTAAAACTATTATCTGGTATTAATTGTTTTTTTATGGTTTCTGGTAAGTTTTCAAAAACAGGATACAAACTTTTTTTATTGTTTTTAAACAACAAAAAATAATGCGCTGGTTGTAGGTATTTTAAAAAATTAAATATCATTTAGGATAAAAATAATTTTATATCATTTTAAACTATTATTTATAAAATGAATGAAATAATTGCTTTTGAATGTCTAGATTAAAAGTTTCTTTTATTCGAATTTGAGATTGGTTGCAAACTCTATTCTTTTCTTCTTCTGGCAAATGTATCACTTCTAAAATTTTATTTGCCAAAGCTTTTGGGTTTCTTTTTGAAACCACCCAACCGGTTTTATTGTGCAATACATTTTCCGATAATCCTTCGGCATCACTTACTACGCAAAGCAAACCCATTGCTTGTGCTTCTAAAACCGCATTACAAAACCCTTCTTGCACACTGTATTGTATATAGATTTGTGCTTTTTCTAGGGCATTTTTTACTTGGTTATGGTCTAATTTTCCTAAAAAAACAGTCTCTTTTCCCAACCCCAATTGGTAACAAGCAAATTTTAATGCTTCGGTTTCCGGTCCTGTTCCA
>JBMZDY010000145.1:0-5709 GCA_049614585.1 Oceanihabitans sp. | reverse complement strand
GGGTTGTAAGCATGGTACAAAATTAAAGCAACTACATGCTTAAAAACATGATTAATATCAGTTTAATAATTATAATTTAAAGTGATTAAAATAATCTTTAATTAAGCCTTCTAATTGCATTACATATTTCTCGGCTTCCTTGTTGTTTTTACTTTCTTTTAAGTTCGATATTTCTTCTAGCATAGGCACTAGTACTACATGTAATTGGTCGTGTGGTTCGCCAACCATATTACAGTTTTTAATAATATAACTAGTTTGACTGGAAAGGTTTTTTCCTAAGGCATTATAGTTTTTATTGGTATTCTTTTTAAATGCTTTTAAAATGGTATTCATTTTTTCTACACCTCCTTGTGTTTCTGGGTTTACTTGCCATTTTTTTCCTTTATTAAGTTTTAATTGCAAAGTGTCTAACAAAGAAATTTCTGTTGTATTAGATGCTTTTGTTATTTTTTTCTCGGTATCGGTTTTACAGGCATAAATCACCAATAAAAGCAAGGATATACATAGGTATTTTGTTTTCATAATTAAATAGTTAAAAGTCTTTTCTTTTCGATTTATATATAATTCGTAGCACTGGTAATAACACCCAAACAGATAAGGTTAGTATAGAAATTATAAGTCCTGCATTTGTGCCAAAAAACTGCTTAAAAACGGCTCCAGTATAACCTAGCAATGCAGATATATCTAGTTTTAATAAAATTAGAGTTCTAGACAAATCTATGGGGTTAAGCATGGTTCCTATTAAAGACAATTTATCTAACGGATAGTCTTCAAATAGTATTAATGACATTAAAAAAATACCATCGTAAATAATTGCCAAAAACAACCATAGCAATATTGCATAACCAAAACCTTTAATTTTATTTTCGTTAGAAAGTGCTATATTAAATGCAAGTGCTGTAAATATTAAAGTTAAAAAACTTCCTGTAATTAGCAATAAGGTAAAATCCCAAATGGCATTACTTTTAAATAAACCATAAAATACAAAAGGTATACCTAAACCTAGTATTAAACTCATAGAAAGCGATAAAGCTACTCCTAAGTATTGCCCTAAAAATATGGAAGATCGCTTTAAAGGTTGTGCCAATAAAAGCTCTGTAAATTCTTTAGAATTATAATAATACATAACACCAAAAATAGTACCTATTAAAGGCACTAAAACTATTATAACATTCATTAATGTTATTACTGCTTTAGACAAGTCGTTATTTAAAAACAGAAGCACAACGCCTAGTAATAAATAAAAAGCAAAGTATACGTAACTCCAACGGCTTCGCATTAAATCGTAAAAACTATATTTTAATATTTTAAGCATGATTTTTTGTTAATATAGATGCAATTGCATGTTCGAAATCTATTTGATTGGTCATGGTTTTTAAAGCAGAAATGGTTCCTTTAAAATAAATTTTACCTTCTAATAAAAACACAATTTCGTCTGAAACTTCTTCTACAAAACTCATGATATGCGAAGTAATTAGAATGGTTTTTCCTGCTTCTTTTTCTGCTTGAATTAAATTTTTTAAACGTATTAAAGAAATAGGGTCTAAACCAGTTGTGGGTTCGTCTAAAATTATTAATGGACTATCGAACATAAAAGTTAAAACAAGGTTTACTTTTTGTTTGGTACCTCCAGAAAGGTTTCCCAATTTTTTATCTAAAAAAGGTTGTAGTTTAAAGAGCTCTATAAGGCGAACATCGTTATTTGTAGGCCTTCTTAAATCTTTAATCATTTTAATTAATTCCTTTACTTTTAAGTTACTAGGAAAATTTGCTATTTGTGGTAAATAGTCGATTTTATGTCTGTAATCTGAGTTCTTTTTTATGTTATTTCCTAGCACTTCAATAGTTCCGTTATCTGGTAATACCATTCCTAACACCGATTTTATTAAGGTTGTTTTACCAGAACCGTTTGGACCAAGAACGGCAAAAATACCACCTTGATTTATTGTTAAATCAACGCCTTTTAGCACTTGATTTTTACCAAATTTTTTATGTAAATTTTGAATGTTTACCATTCTATTTTTTTCATTTTAGGGTTATTATCTAATAAGTTATCTGGAGTAAAAACAGGAGATACCTTTTCAGAAAAATCTATAATATCTATAAATAAACTACGTAGTAAAATAATAGTTTCTGGCGTTCGGTTTACAATATAAGAAAAGAGCTTTACTGGTCTATAAGGTACATCTCCTATTCCATTTTTATCTAAATCGTATCCGGTATAATTACTCCAATAATTTTTATCGAAAACATTATCGTTTACTTTACTATTGTAAGCAATGTCGAAAGAATTATACAAGAAATTATTTTCTATAAACTTGTTGGTATAGCATGCGCCGCGTACTTTTATTGCCCAACCATTATTTAAAAAATTATTATTAGAATAGGTAATTCTATTAGAGCCTTCTATGTTAATACCAATGGTGTTTTCTTCAAAAGTATTACCTATAATTTCGGCATCGTTGATTTCTTTTAAAAGTAGTCCATAAGATGCTGTTCCCCAATTTTCTTTAAACAAATTGCTGTACATTTTTATACGTTTAGAAAACATAACTGCCACTCCTGCTCCATTATTTTCGAAAGTATTGTCTTGGTAAAGATCGTCGTTAGAAAACATAAAATGCAATCCGTAACGAATGTTTAATGCACTTACATTATTTTTAATAATGCAATCGTCCGAAAATTCTAAATAAATACCATCGCGAACATGCTCTACAAAATTATGCTCAATTTGTACATTTTTACTATACCATAACTGTATACCGTTTCCAGAATTATATTCTTCTACAGCATCGCCTATTATTTTATTATGAAAAACTTTTCCGTCTCTAGATTTTTCAATGTAAATACCAAAAAACAGTTTTTCTAAAACTAAATTCTGAATCACAAAATTTTTACTTCGCTTTACACGAATAGCTGCAAAATCTTCGGTATAACTAGTTCCTACATTAATAATAAATAAACCATCTACTGTAACGTTATCGGATACTATAGTGATAATCTCTCCATTCATTTCACCATCAATTACTGGGTAATTTTTACCTATAATTGTTAGTGGTTTATTTACTTTAATATTGTGTTCTTTATAGGTGCCTTTTTTTACAAGAATGGTATCAAAATCTTTAGCACTACTTATGGCGTCTTTTAAAGTGGTAATTGCACAAGTTTTACAAACCTCTATGGTTTGCGCACTAGTAGCCATAACCATTAAAATGGTTACTATAAAAATAAGTATTTGTTTCATTTTTACTAGCCTTTAAATTTAACTAGTAGGGACTGCCAAGTATATAACTCCCCTCCTTTTTCGGATTGTATTTTCTTAGCATCTGCCTCATTTTTAAAAGCCGAAAGATAAGCTCCCATTGGGCTAGGGATATTTTTACTTATTATATAGGTAGCTTTTGTTGCATCTATTAACGTTTCTGGTTCGGTGAAGCTATTTGTTAAGTATAGTTTTATTTGAGATTCATCGAAGTCTTCCATAAAATGCAGCATACACTCTGCGGCATCAAATTTATAAACTTTTCCTTTATTGGTTACAATCTCTGCGGCATGTATTTTGTCTACAATAGTCATTTTACAATAATAACAACCATCGTTTCCATAATCTATTGCTTGTGGCGAAACATTACAGCCTAGCATAAGCAGCAGTATTAATATACCGAAATAGTGTTTTAGTGTTTGCATTTTTAGTGTTTTAGTGTTTTTTCTTTTCGTTACTTAGGTAACTTTTTTTGTAATGGCTTTCTTGCCGGTTAAATAAGCTACAAAACCTCCAGCAATACCTAATGCTAAAAATAATGCGCCTAATCTAGGATAAGAGTGTGCTCTAAAATTTAATATATCTTTGGTACCAAATAAAGGAGGCTGAAAGCCCATTTGAGTACCATCTGGATTGGTAAATTTCATAATTGCTTTTGGATCTAAATTATGGCCATAATCGTGTTCCCAGACATAAAAATCGTACAATCCTGCACTACTTAATACTACCATAAGTATAAACCAAGCTAAAAACCATTTATAGTTTCCTTTAAATGCAATAATTAACCCTATTATGGTTGTAATTAAAATTCCTGCTGGAAATATTTTAAATTCTGGAATTGCATCTGGTATGTATTTCATACCAACATAATGGTTCATTAAATTAATGTTTTTTATATCGTGCGGATTGGCATCAGAAAAGTCATTAATATGAATATACATTCCTAAAGGAGTTGGATATTGTGGTGCTTCTAAGGTAATTTTCCAAAGTGGAAAAATAAATAATCCTAATGGTAAAATTGCTGCAAGCAACATAATAATGTTAGCCTTTTTCATTTTTTATAGATCCCGTATTGACGGTATTTTTTTAAAATTAATTAGAAACTTAATATGAAATAATAGTATTAGTGATTTTTATTAATTTAATTTTTCGTTTTCAGAAAAATAAAAAGGCGAGAGCGAAAAGACAACCCTCGCCTTATATAGGAGAATAAACACTAAAACAAAATTCTCCTATTTTATATCATTGTATTAATTACTCGATATCTTCTCCCATAGACCATTTTAATGGTGTACTAGCATTTGCTGGAGATACTCGTATATAACCTTGCATTTCTTGGTGTAATGCAGAACAGAAGTCGGTACAATAAAATGGCCATACTCCTACTTTTGTTGGCTCCCAGATAGATGTTTTTGTTTGCCCAGGCATAATTAGTAATTCAGACGTGTTTTGTCCTAATACTGCAAATCCATGAGGTACATCGAAATCTTGTTCTAGGTTTGTTACGTGGAAAAATACTTTATCTCCAAGTTTTATACCTTCAATATTATCTGGTGAGAAGTGACTTCTTATAGTTGTCATATAAATATGCACTTCGTTTCCTTTTCTTACTACTTTAGTTTCTGCATCATTTTTAGCTGCATAAGGATGGTTGTTTTCCTCTAGGTTGTAAATTTTTTGAGATCGTTTTTTAATTAAATCTGCTTCCATTGCTGCAGCATAATGTGGCTCTCCATGCGTTGGGAAATCTAATAATAATTCCATTTTATCTCCAGAAATATCATACAGTTGTGCACTGTGCTCTAACTCTGGCCCTGTTGGTAAATAACGGTCTTTTGTAATTTTGTTCATTGCAAACATGTACTTCCCTTGTGGTTTTGCAGAGTTACCTCCTGGAATGGTTAAGTGACCAACCGAGTAAAATGTAGGTTGTCTATCTAATACTTCCCAAGTTCCTAATTTCCATTTTACAACTTCAGAAGAAATAAAGAATGTTGTATACGCGTTTCCTTGGCCATCAAACTCTGTATGTAAAGGTCCTAAGCCTGGTTGCTCTACAGATCCCGCTAAAACATCTTCGAATTTTAATATTGGAATTCCATATGCTTCGCCATCAAACTTTTTACCTTCAATAGCAGCAATCATTTTAGAAAATGAATGTACTGTTAAATTAGCTGAAAGTTTCCCGTTACCAACAATGTATTCTCCAGATGGATCTACATCACAACCGTGAGGTGATTTTGGTGTTGGTAAGAAAAACACTGCACCAGGAACGTCTATTGGGTTAACAACACGAACTTCTTTTTTCATGGTAGATGTTGCTGTATGTGTATGCTCATCGTAAACATTATGTGCATAATCTGCTGGCATCATTTTACCACCACCATTATTTACATATTCTTCAATTTTTTTCCAGTTAATTGCTGCAATAAAATCTTTATCATTTT